>JAKITW010000029.1 GCA_021647905.1 Desulfobacterales bacterium
CTTATGGATTCCGAATCGCCGCCGCGGCGAAGCGAGTTCCTGCTTGATAGCCTGTTTATGAACAGCCGGCCCTTCTCAATGGAGCGGCCGTTGGTAGAAGAAGACCCCTTTCCCGACAGGAGGGGGGTTACTGAATGTTTACCTCTCTGCGGTGAACCCAGACTTTCCGGAGTCTCACATGGTCACTTACCTGCGGGACCATCACTCCGTAAATAAGCTCATAACATCCCGCCGGTCCGGCAGATCACTCCCAGAGTCCGGACCGGTCTTAAAAAAGTCCCGGCTGTTCCTCTTTGACCCGGTAAGGCCGGTCAAAATGCTCATAGGCGCCCTTGGTCGCCATCCGGCCCCGGGATGTGCGGACAATGTAGCCCGACTGGATGAGAAAGGGCTCATACACGTCCTCCAGGGTGTTCTTTTCCTCACAGACCGCGGTGGCCAGGGTATCAAGGCCGATGGGGCCGCCCTGGTACTTGTCGATGATGGTGAGCATGATCCGCCGGTCCATATCGTCCAGCCCCTGCCGGTCCACGCCGAGCATGGCCAGGGCATTGTCGGCGATCTCCGCGGTGATCACCCCGCTGCCGCGCACCTCGGCAAAATCCCGCACCCGTTTCAGCAAGCGGTTGGCGATCCGCGGCGTGCCCCGGGAACGCCGGCCCAGTTCCCGGGCCCCGTCCCTGTCTATCTCCACCCCCAGCAGGGCCGCCGACCGTTTGATAATGGTCACCAGTTCCTCGGTGGAGTAAAACTCAAGCCGCAGGACCACCCCGAACCGGTCGCGCAGGGGCGGGGTCAACAGCCCGGTGCGGGTGGTGGCCCCGACCAGGGTGAACCTGGGCAGATCCATCTTCACCGACCGCGCCCCCGGACCCTGGCCGATCACCAGATCCAGTTGATAATCCTCCATGGCCGGATAAAGGATCTCCTCGACCACGTGGTTCAGCCGATGGATCTCATCGATGAACAGCACATTGCCTTCCTCCAGGCTGGTGAGGATGGCGGCCAGATCCCCGGGCCGTTCGATCACCGGCCCGGAGGTCACCTTGATGTTCGAGCCCATCTCATTGGCAATGATATAGGCCATGGTGGTCTTGCCCAGTCCGGGAAAACCGTGGAACAGCACATGGTCCAGGGCCTCGTTGCGGTCCCGGGCCGCCTGGATAAAGACCGCCAGGTTGGCCTTGACCTGCTCCTGGCCGATATATTGGGCCAGGGTCCGGGGCCGGAGACTGTAATCGACAAAATCCTCTTCCACCGGCTCGGTGCTGACAATCCTCTCCTCGTGGTTCATGCCAACGACCTCAATGTCTCGCGCAACAACTGCTCAACCCGCATCCCGGCAAGCTCCTCGGGCGGTATCCGATGGCGCACCGCGGCCAGGGCCTGCTGGGCCCGGGCCGGCGGATAGCCCAGGTTGATCAACCCGGAGATCACGTCGGAACTCACCGTGGACTCCGGCGCGGCCGCCGGGTCGCCCCCGTCCAGAAAGGAGATATCATCATCACCAATCGCAAAACCGACCTTGTCCTTCAGCTCGACACAGAGCCGGGCCGCGGTCTTCTTGCCAACCCCGGAAAGGGCGGTGAGCCGCTTGAGGTCCCTGGCCGAGATGGCCCGGCCCAGCCCGGTGGCAGTGATCCCGGAGAGGATATTCAGGGCCAGCTTGGGCCCGATCCCGGACACCGAGGTAAGCAGGAGAAACATCTCCTTTTCCTCCTGCTCCCAGAAGCCGTACAGGGTGATGGCGTCCTCGCGCACACTGGTATGGATATGAACAAAGACCTCGGAACCCACGCCGGGCAACCGTTCGCCGCTGGTGAGCGACAGAAAGACCTCATAGCCCACCCCGCCCACATCGATAATGGCCCGGTTCGGTTCCTTGCGGAACAGTTCACCCTTCAGACAGGCAATCATGATGGCAATCTCGAAAAGAAAAAATTTAGGTTAGGGGTTTAAGGTCATGGGGCATAGGTTACAGGGTATGGGTTACAGGGTATGGGTCATGGGTCATGGGTCATGGGTTATGGGTTATGGGTCATGGGTCATGGGTCATGGGTCATGGGTTAGAGGTTAGAAACCTATAACCTATAACCTGTTACCTGTTACCTGTTACCTGTTACCTGTTACCTGTTACCTGTTACCTGTTACCTATTACCTGTCATCTCATCAGTTACAACAAATTGGCAATCACCGCCCGGTTGGCGTGACAGATGGCCACGGCCAGGGCATCGGCGGCATCCTGGCCAGGCAGGCTGGTAAGCCGCAGAAGCACCCGGACCATCTGCTGCACCTGGAGCTTGTCGGCCTGGCCGTAGCCGACCACCGCCTGCTTCACCATCCGCGGGGTGTAGTCATGGACTTCAAGTCCCTGCTGCACCGCGGCCAGGACCGCCACCCCGCGGGCATGCCCCAGTTTCAACGCCGAACAGGGGTTGATCGCCACGAACAGATCCTCAACCGCGGCCGCCTCCGGGCCGTGTTCGCGGATCACCTCGCAGAGGCCGTCGTGGATAAGCCTGAGCCGCTCCGGCAGGGAATCGCGGGCATGGCCCTTGATCACCCCGCAGGCAATCAATCGCAGCTGCTGGCCCTGTTTGGCAATCACCCCGTAGCCAGTGACCCGGGAACCGGGATCCACTCCGAGGATCCGCTGCTCTTCCGGCCTGTCCTTTTTTCTCTGGATATGCATCCGGCCGCGGTATCCTACGATACCGCCTCCATCAACTCGTCCGGGATATCGAAATTGGCGGACACGCCCTGGACATCGTCATGATCCTCCAGCTTCTCCAGCAGGCGCAGAATCCGCCGGGCCGTCTTCTCGTCGGTGACCTCCACGGTATTCTTGGGGATCATCAACACCGCGGTCTCGACAAACGAAATCCCGCCGGCCTCCAGGGCCTCCCGCACCGCGTCGAACTCCTCGGCCGCGGTGAGCACCTGGAACTCGTTCTCCTCCTCGACCACATCCTCGGCCCCGGCCTCCAGGGCCGCGTCCATGAGTGCCTCCTCGGAGATTGTCGCCTTGTCCACCAGCAGGGACCCTTTTTTATCAAACATCCAGGAGACGCAGCCCGACTCACCGAGGTTGCCGCCGCTCTTGCTGAAATAGTGGCGGATATCGGCCACGGTCCGGTTGCGGTTGTCGGTCATGCAGTCGACCAGCACCGCGATGCCGCCGGGCCCGTAACCCTCGTAGGTGATCTCCTCATAGACCGCCCCTTCCAACTCGCCGGTGCCCTTCTTGATCGCCCGTTCAATATTATCCTTGGGCATGTTGTCGGACTTGGCCGCGGCAATGGCCGAACGCAGCCGGGGATTGCCGTCCGGATCACCGCCACCCATCCGGGCGGCCACGGTGATCTCCTTGATCAGCCTGGTAAATATCCTGCCCCGCTTGGCATCGGCCGCGCCTTTTTTCCGTTTGATCGTACTCCACTTCGAATGTCCTGACACAAGCATCCTCCTGTTACAAACTATTCCCGAAAAACCGATTAAATCCAGCAAAGCCGGACAGGAGCCGCTCCAATCAAAACAGGCGCGGGAGCCTATTCGACCTGTCCAGCCGCGGCAGCCGTTCTCTCCGGATCCGGCCTCTGATATCCGAGCCCCAAGACATAGACCTCCCGGCTCTCGGTGCGGGAGCTTTTGGGTTTCACCACCTTAACCGTTTTAAAAAATGAGCGCACCTCTGCAACGAACTCCTGGAAATCCTCGCCCTGGAAAACCTTGACAAAATAATTTCCACCATGGTCGAGCAGCGCATGGACAATCTCCAGGGTCTGCCGGGCCAACCCCAGGGACTTCTGCTGGTCGACCCACTTGTTGCCGCTGGTGGCCGGGGCCATATCGCTCAACACCACCCGGAACCGGGACCGGACCGCGCGGATCCCGGCCAGAGCCTCCGGGACCATGATATCAACGCAGAGCCTGATTATCCCGGCCCCGGCCCCCTGGATCGGCCGGCCCGGCTTGAGGTCCACCCCCACCACCAGGCCCTGCACCCCCACGATCTTGGCCGTGTACAGGGCCCAGCTGCCCGGATGACAGCCCAGGTCGAGAACGCTGTCGCCCCGGCGCAGCAGTCCGTACTTCTGCTGGACCTCCTCCAGCTTATAGACCGACCGGGACGGATAGTTCTCCTTTCTGGCCTTTTTGAAATAATAATCCTGGGTCTTACGCGCCATTGGCGTCCTTTGCCGTTGAGAACCCCCTGGCCTGGTCCGGTTCCACGGGCACGCCCCAGATCTCCCGGGCATATTCCCTGATGGTCCGGTCGCTGGAAAAGATTCCCATGTGGGCCACGTTCAGAATCGACATCTTCAACCAGCGCGGCTGATCCTGGTAGGCCCGCGCCACCTCCTGCTGGCAACGCAGATAATCCTCAAAATCCTGGAGCAGGAGATAGGGGTCATGGGGATCAAACAGACTGTCGAGCAGGGGCTGGTACAGCCCATGGTCGCCGTTGCTGAAAGCACCGTTGCCAATGGCGTTGATCGCGGCCCGGAGTACCGGGTCGGCCTCGTAGATCTCCCGCGGGGCGCGGCTCGGGTTGCGCCGCTCCCATTCCACGTTCTCGGCGGTCATGCCGAAGATGAAAATATTCTCCGGACCGACCTCCTCCCGGATCTCGATATTGGCGCCGTCCAGGGTGCCGATGGTCAGGGCGCCGTTCAAGGCGAACTTCATATTGCCGGTGCCCGAGGCCTCGGTGCCGACAGTGGATATCTGCTCGGAAAGATCCGCGGCCGGGATGATCTTCTCGGCCAGGGAGACCCCGTAGTTGGGAATAAACACCACCCGGAGCCGCTCCCCCACCCGGGGATCGTTGTTCACCGCCGCAGCCACCCCGTTGATCAACCGGATGATCAGCTTGGCCTTGGCATAGGAGGGGGCCGCCTTGCCGGCGAAAATCACGGTCCTGGGCACCACCGGGCGATCAGGCTCGCGAATGATCGACTGATACAGGGAGATAACGTGCAGCACGTTCAACAACTGCCGCTTGTATTCATGGATCCGCTTGACCTGGACATCAAAAAAACTGTCCGGGTCCACTGTGATCCGGCAGGTCGTTGCAATGAGTTTTGCCAGCCGTTTCTTGTTCTCCTGTTTGATCCGGGACCATTTCCGCTGAAAAACCCGGTCCTCGGCAAGGGCCGCCAGGTGGCGCAGATGGTCGAGATCCGTGACCCATTCGCCGCCAATGGTCGCGGTAATCAGGTCGGCCAGGCCGGGATTGGCCTTGAGCAGCCAGCGCCGCGGGGTGATCCCGTTGGTCTTGTTGTTGAACCGGCCCGGGAAGAACTCTTCAAAGTCCTTGAAAATCCGGGTCCGCATCAGGTGGGTGTGAAGCGCGGCCACCCCGTTCACCGAATGACTGCCGGCAATGGCCAGGTGGGCCATCCGCACCCGCTGTTCCGGTCCCTCTTCAATGAGCGACATGTTTCGCAGCCGGTGGTTCTCGCCGGGAAAACGCACCGCGACCTGATCCAGAAAACGGCGGTTGATCTCAAGGATAATCTCCATGTGCCGGGGCAGCACCCGGGCCAGCAGCTCCACCGGCCAGGTCTCCAGGGCCTCGGGCATCAGGGTATGGACGGTGTAGGCAAAGGTGCGCACACAGATATCCCAGGCCTTTTCCCAGGCCAGCCCCTCGCCGTCCACCAGAAGCCGCATCAACTCCGGGATGGCAATGGCCGGATGGGTGTCGTTGAGCTGGACCGCGATCTCATCGCTGAACCGTTCAAATGAGGTGTTTTTATTCTTGTAGCGCCGGAAGATATCCTGAAAGGTGGCTGAGACGAAAAAATACTGCTGCTTGAGCCGCAGTTCGCGGCCCTCCTGGAAATGGTCCGAGGGATAGAGCAGCTTGGAGATGGTCTCGGAATTGACCTTGCTCTCCATGGCGGCGATATAATTGCCGCGGTTGAAATAGGAGAGATCAAACTCCCGGGTGGCCCGCGCGGTCCAGAGGCGCATATTGACCACCTGGTCGTTGTTAAACCCCGGCACCAGCAGGTCGCAGGCCATGGCCATCACCGACTCGGTATCCACCCAGTCGGCCCGGTACCGGCCCTGGTCGTCAAGGTAGCTGTTGACCCGGCCGTAAAACCGCACCGGGAACAGGTACTGGGTCCGCTCGAACTCCCAGGGGGTGCCGTAGCGGAGCCAGTTGTCCGGACTCTCCACCTGGAACCCGTCGACGATCCGCTGAAAGAAAAGCCCGTACTCGTAGCGGATGCCGTAGCCATAGGCCGGCACGCCCATGGTGGCGATGGAGTCCATGAAACAGGCGGCAAGCCGGCCCAGGCCGCCGTTGCCCAGGGCCGCGTCTTCCTCCTCTTCGCGGATCTCGTCCAGTTCAAAGCCCAGTTCAACCAGGGCGTGCTCCATCTTATCGACCAGCCCCATGTTGATCAGGGCATTGCCCAGGGAACGGCCCACCAGAAACTCCATGGAGAGATAATAGACCCGTTTCCGCTTGCGGGCATAGTAGCTCTTCTGGGTCCGGATCCAACGCTCGACCAGGATATCCCGCAACACCAGGGACACCGCCCGGCAGATATCCCTTGACCTGGCCCGCTCCGGATCCCGGCCCAGGCTGCTGAGCAGATGGCGGGAGATCTTCTTTTTCAACTCCTCCACGTCAAAGGCCTCACAAAAGGAACAAAAGGGGGCCCGCGGTTTCTGCTCGTCTGAGATGGTCATACCCGGTAACCGATCCTGATGGGTGGTGAACGGCAAGTCTGAAGAATAATCCATAACATTACCTCGCCCGGACAAACATCGTCAAACGATAAATTAACGCCGCCCGCGGCAGGCGCCCCTTTTTTATCAACCATGAACATCCGGCTCCCCATGCCTTTGCAGAAAGGCACGCACCCACTGTCCGGCCTGATCACGGTCCCGGACCTCACCCTCGACCCGGGCCGCTTCCAGGCCGTCCAGGATCCGGCCGTAGAGCGGCCCGGGGGGGATACCCATGGCGATCAGGTCCTTGCCGCCCAGAAGCCGCGGCAGGGCAAGCACCGGGGTGATCCGCTTCGCCACCACCCGGGCGGTCTCGTTGTACAGGGCAACAAGACCGGCCTCCATGTGCCGGGGTTTTTCCGGCCCCTGCCCGGCCAGACTATCGGCCATGGCCAGTAAAAAAAGGCCGGGCAACTCCGCACCGGCCGCCTTGACCAGGCGAAGATAGGCCCTGGGGGTAAGGCCGGTCCGGAGCCGGGCGTTGTTGAGGTGAAAGGGATACATATGCAACTCGATCAACCGGCTTACCCGGTCCCGGTCCCGGCGGCTCCACCTGAGACGGCGGGCAATGGCTTCGAAACGGGCCGCCCCGGCCCGGTCATGGTTATAAAAGGTTATCCGGTTGTCCTTGTCCGGCCGGATTCGCCGCACCTCGGGCTTGCCCAGGTCATGGAACAGGGCCGCCCATTTCAACCGGAGCCGTCGCTCTTCCCGGTCGAGATAGCGGCGAAACTCCTGCTCGTGTCCGGGATAAAACCGGCCCGGTTCGGCCAGAATCCGTTCCATCCGCTCCAGGGCGGCAAGGCCGTGGGCAAACACGTCAAGGTGGTGGCTGGCCGGCTGGCTCATCCCGACCCCGGCCAGCAGCTCGGGAAATATCCGGGTCAGAAGACCGCGCGCAGCCAGGGCGGATATTGCCGATCCGGCCCGGTCACTGGCCATGATCAGCCGCAACTCGGCGGTCAGCCGCTCCGGGCTCACCCGGTCAATCAGCGAGACCCGATCCTTGATCGCGGCCTCGGTTTCCGGGGTAACACCAAAGCCCAGGACAGCCATGAACCGATAGGCCCGCACCATCCTCAGGGGATCGTTGTCAAATACCCTGGGGGCCGGGCAACGGACCAGGCCCTGGCCAAGATCGCGCAGCCCGTTGCAGGGATCGATTATTGTACCGGGCCCGGCCAGGGAAACGGCCATCGCATTGATGGTGAAATCCCGCTTGCCAAGGTCAGCCTCGATGGAATCGGTATCTTCACGAAAGGAGGAAAAGTCAATATCCAGCCCCTGCCAGACCACCCGGGCCACATCGGTCTCCGGGTCCAGGTCCACATAGGTGCCGCCGATGGTGGCGGCCAGACGTCTGGCGCAGGCCCTGCCGCCGCTGGCCACGGTAATGTCCAGATCGTTTGCCGGCCGGCCCAGCAACCAGTCGCGCACCGTGCCGCCGGACACATAGAGTTGCCCCTGGCAACGGGCCGCCTCCCGGGCCAGGGCCGCCGGCAGGGGTGGGGGATAACGGTTGAGCCAGTCTTTACTTAAGGTGGTCATCGGATATTAGAACTGGTATACTGACACAGGTTACAGGTTACAGGTTACAGGGTGCAGGGTGCAGGGTTACAGGGGTCAGGGGTCAGGGGTCAGGGGTCAGGGGTCAGGGGTCAGGGGTCAGGGGTCAGGGGTCAGGGGTCAGGGGTCAGGGGTCAGGGGTCAGGGGTCAGGGAATATTATATCCAGCCCAGGATCACTACCCCCCATGTTTTTTCTGCTTGCCCGCCGTAGCCATCAGGCGAAGGAGGGTCCACTGTCCACTGTCCACTGTCCACTGTCTTCTGGTCAAACTCATTGCTCAGCACTCATCCATGGATACCCCTGCGCAAAAAACCATCCGGATCGGCCGGGGTCCGGTGGGACTTGTCGGCCTGGCCGGGGCACTTAACCAGGTGCTGACCCGGGCAATGGACGAAGAGGAGGCAGTGGCCTTTCTCCTGGCCGCGGTCAAGCAGCAGAACTATATCCCCCCTGGTTCGGAGCAACTCTACCAGGAGGCGCTCCGGCGCGAGTATTACCGGCAATGCGGCCGGGAAACCGAGGAGACCTCCATCCTCACCATCCGGGTCCTGGGTCCGGGCTGTGTGAGCTGCAACCGGTTGAAAACCATGGTGGTCGATCTGCTGGCCGAACTGAACCTGGCCGCGGACATGGAAGACATTCATGATCTTGACGAGATCTGGCGCCATGGAGTGACCCTTACCCCGGCCCTGGTAGTAAACAACAAAGTCAAATGCGCCGGCCGGATGCCCACCCCGGCCCAGGTCCGGCAATGGTTGAGCGAAGCAGCCGAGACCCTGGTCCGGCCTCCTGTCCCTTGATTCGACCCGGGCAGGGGACAGGACCGCTCCTCTCCCGCGGCCCTTGCCTTGCAACACGGGAAAAACAAAAGTTGCGAGAACCAGAAAAAAATAAGTATAACAGATTTGCCGGTCACGTAACAATTATGGGGATGACCAGGTTGGGTTTTCCTTGCCGATCACAGGAGATAAAGAGTTATGGAGTTGCTGGACCTGATCAGAACCTGGCTGACCGGACAGGGTGCGCCTGTCTCCATTGCCGGGCCCCTGGGATATGGGGCTCTTCTTGCCGCCATCATCCTGGCCGCCCTGGCAATAAACATCCTGGCCCGCCGCTATCTGGTTCACTTCGGTGAACTCCTGTGCCAACGCACCCGCAACAAGTGGGACGATCTGCTCAACCAGCACCACCTGTTCAAACGGCTCGCCAGCCTGGCGCCGGTGGTTGTCTTTTACCTGGGCGTAGACCTGCTGCTGCCGCCAACAGAGGCGGCCACTGAGTTCTTCCGCCGCCTGGCCATGGTCTTTTTCGTGCTGACCGGCACCAGGGTCCTGGAATCCCTGTTACGGTCGACCCGGGATCTGCTGAGCACCTCGAATATTGCCAAGGGCAGGCCGATGCGGGGGTATATCGACGCGGTCAACCTTATCATTTATATCCTGGCCGGCATCTTTATTATTGCCATCCTTACCGATAAATCTCCGTGGGGGGTCTTAAGCATTCTTGGCGGGTTCACCGTGGTCCTGCTCCTGGTCTTCAAGGACACGATTCTCGGCTTTGTCGCCAGTCTCCAGCTTGCCGGCCACGACATGGTCCGGATCGGCGACTGGATCGAGATGCCCAAATACGGGGCTGACGGCGATGTCATCGATGTCTCCATCCACACGGTCAAGGTCCAGAACTGGGACAAGACGATCACCACCATCCCCACCTATGCCCTGGTATCAGACACCTTCAAGAACTGGCGCGGGATGAGTGAATCCGGGGGCAGGCGGATCAAACGCTCATTGTTCCTGGACATGAACTCGATAAAGTTCTGCACCGACGAGATGCTGGAACGATTCTCCCGCTTTCAGCTGCTCAAGGACTACCTGGCCGCCAAGCAGGAAGAGATCGCCCGGTTCAACCGCGACCACGCCGTTGATTCCAGCGTTATAATCAACGGTCGATGCCAGACCAATATCGGCGTGTTCCGCGCCTATGTGATCGCCTATCTGAAAAAGCATCCGAAAATCCATCAGGACATGACCTTTCTTGTCCGCCACCTGGAGCCCGGCCCCAACGGGCTGCCGCTGCAGATCTATGTTTTCAGCAATGACCAGGTCTGGGCCAATTACGAGGCGATCCAGGCGGATATCTTCGATCATCTGCTGGCCGTGATACCGGAGTTCGAATTACGGCTCTTCCAGAACCCCACCGGCCACGACTTCCGCGCCGGCCTGACACCGGCGGCCTAGGGAGCCATCAGCCATGGCCCAACCCACTCGACCAAGCTCCGGAAACAATACCCGTCCGTTGGCGCACACCCCTTTTTTTACCTTGAACCGCCTCAAGGCCGGAGTGGACAACTACCGGTTCGATGTATTCCTGAGCCCTGACTTCATCAGGGATACCGCTACCCTGATCCGCACCCTGCTGACCCAACATCTCCCGGTCGGGAACCTGCCGGGTCCGGACTCTCCGGGAACGACTGACCAACAGATGGAGGCCTTTGCCCGGAACTACCGGCAGATAATACTGGCCGCCCTGACCCGGGCCAAGCAACAAGGCGACGAGGTCCAGATCGACCTGCTCGCCCAACTTGCCGTCTGCAAGGCGGTGCGCCGGGAAATTCCTAACCAGTTCGCCGATCTGACCAAGGCGGTGAACGGCCTGATCTGGGAATACGAGAGTTCCCAACGCCGCGACCCAGGCGATGCGGTGGAATTAAAAGAGACCCTGGCCTCCTTTCGCCGGCAGAAAAAAACCATCCTCGCCCGGATCACCAAGAAGCTGTTCCAGACCATGTTCGCGGTCCAGCAAAAAGAGCTGAACAAGATGCGGGCGGCCCTGTTCGGCCCGGAGGCCATGCGGCCGGACGACCTGCTCATCAATCCGATCCTGCTCGCCGAACCGGACCAGATCACCGATGACTTCCTGCTTGACGAGTATGTGCTGCTCGGCCAACGCCTTGACGACCCAGACCATTACCCCGCATTGCTGGCCCTGCTCAGGGAGATCTTCCAGGAAGCAGCAGGCCGGGACTTCCCCGAGGCCACGCCGGCCGATGCCCGACCCGGCCCGTCGCCGGATTCGGGTGACGATCGATATGATCGCTGGCTGAAACACCCGGAGAACATCGACTTCCTGTTCAACCCGGAACCGGCAACCGGAACAGAGGCCGCAACCCGCGAACAGCGGCTCAACCTCTGCCTGGCCCGCTTCAAGCAAAAAAAACTGCTCGCCCGGGTGGTGGCAACGGCTGAGATGAAACAGCTGTACCGTGAGTTCTGCCCGCCGCTGGCCCCCCAGCAGGTGCGGCAGTTTCTCCTGGAACCCTCTTCCCGGAGAAGTATTGCCAAACAACTGGAGCGGCACCGCAGATTCTTCGGCCGGACGATCTCGCTGACCCCCCTGCAACGGCTGAGCAGTTCCCTGGCCAAGATCGATGATAAACGGAAACAGCGGCACCTGATTCTGTATCTCAAGGATTTCTGTCGCTATCACCGCGACCTGACCACCAGTCACCGGCTCAGGGAGTTGATGGACCGGATCCATCTGGTCAGGGACGAAAAATTGTGTAACCTGTCCCGGGCCAACGCCACCCTCTATGAGTTCCTCCTCCCCCACGAACAGATCCTGGACCTGGAGCCCGGACCGGTGACCCGCCACGTCATTCTCAAGGCCGATATCCGCGGCGCAATGTCGATCACCCGGCGCCTACTTGACAACGGCCTGAACCCGGCCTCCTATTTCAGCCTCAACTTCTTCGAGCCCATTGCCAGGGTGGTGGCTGCCTATGACGCGGAAAAACTGTTCATTGAAGGAGACGCGATCATCCTCGCCCTGAGCGGACACCAGGACGGTCCGGACGACTGGTTCGGGGTGGCCCGGGCCTGCGGCCTTGCCTTCAGTATTATCAAAATCATAGACAAATATAATGCCCACGGCACCAAACACCATCTGCCGCCCCTGGAGATCGGCTGCGGCATCTCCTTTCGCAATGCCCCGCCGGCCTATCTCTTTGACGAGGAACGGCCGATCATGATCTCACCGGCCATCAACCGCGCCGACCGGCTGTCCGGCAATGCCCGGGACCTGGGCCGGCTTCTGGCCGATTGCCGGAAAAATTTCAACCTCTATGTGTTTCGGGCCGGTAAGCAAAAGACCAAACTGGCGGCCGTGGGCAAGGATGCCTATTGGCGATACAACGTCAACGGCATTGAACTGGACCGGGACGGATTCATGGAGCTGTCCAGGGAAATAAACCTGCAAAAGATCGACTGCCGGCTCCCGGACATTACCGGTGAAAGACACACCCTTTACACCGGGACCTTCCCCTCCTTCTCCGGCAGGTTCCAGCGGCTGGTTATCCGGGAGGCGGAAATCCTTACCGTGCATCCCGAGACCTTGAAGGTCGTCGGGACCACGGGCCGGAAATACTATGAGATCTGCACCCTGCCCAGGCTCTACGATTTTATCAGAAAAATAGCCTGATTTCCCGGGAGCCGGCGGGCTGCCATCCGGGCAACCATAGATTTTTCTTGAATAATTTCCAAAAACCCTCTAATAATCCCTCAGCCGGAAAATGGAGGGGGAAACACCCCGGTGCAAGCTGTCCGGGGCAGGAGACCTGCCGACTGGAAAAGAGTCTACAAAAATAAAGGGAGGAGAGAAAAATGGGAAGCAAGTCGTTGCTGGGTGCGGTGCTGTTCATGGCCGCCCTGGTCTTTATTGCCACCGGAGTACAGGCCAGGAGCATTGACCTGGGCTCGAAAACAATCAACATGAAAAGCCCGGCAGCAAAAAAACCGGCTGTTTTTCCCCATCGCACCCATCAGGAAATAATCGGCTGCGCTGAGTGCCACCATATCTTCGGCGACATCATGACCACTGACAGTTGCCTGTCCTGCCATAACAAGGAGTTGAGCGACCTGAAGCTGAACAGCATGAAAAAGGCGGCCCATGCCCGCTGCCGCGGCTGCCATAAAAAACTGCACAAACAAGGCAATGAGAAAGCGCCGGTCAGGTGCAGCGGCTGCCATCCATACGTGCCGAAAAAATAATCATCGCGGTGGATCATCCCGGGCCGGCTGTCCATCGGACAGCCGGCTTTTTTTGTCGGTCTCGTAAAAACATACGAGACGGACGTGGGTCATGTTGTAACTTGTTGATTTAACTTTGTGGCATTTGAAGCGTTCGGTTTTTTTACGAGTTTGTCTTTTTTGTTTGACTCCGCAAAATCGCCTGCAGAGTGAGCCCCATGTCCAGAGAAGTTACCACCTTCATTGATCCGGACCGCTGCATTGGCTGCGGTCTGTGCTTGCAGGTCTGCCCCTCCGGGACCCTGGCCCTGGAAAACGGCCGGGCCGTGGTTCGAGGGCAGGAGTCCATCCAATGCGGCCACTGTGCGGCAATCTGCCCTGTTGGCGCAATCCGGGTAACTGCCCTGGAGCCGGCCCTTTCCTTTGCCACCTTTGAGACCAAGGAGCAATACCTGGCACCTGGTGATTTTGATCCCGGCGGACTGGTCCAACTGATGCGCGCCCGCCGCTCCTGCCGCAACTACCTGGACCGCCGGGTCGACCGCGACCTGCTTGAGGATCTGGTCAAGATCGGCACCACCGCGCCGTCGGGTACCAACAGCCAGAAATGGACCTTCACCATCCTTGCCACCCGGCAGGAGGTCACTGTGCTGGGCAACCGGATTGCCCTCTTTTTCAAACGGCTCAACCGGCTGGCGGACAACCCCATGGCCCGGCTCTGGTCCCGACTGTTCGGCAACGATGCCCTGGGCCGCTATTACCGCTCCTACTATCAGACCATGGCCAAAGGGTTGCGGGAATGGGAAGAGACCGGCCGGGACCGGCTGTTTCACGGCGCCCCGGCGGTCATCCTGGTGGGATCGACGCCCAACGGCAGTTGTCCCAGGGAAGACGCCCTGCTCGCCACCCAGAACATCCTGCTCGGCGCCCATGCCCTGGGCCTGGGTTCCTGTCTGATCGGCTTTGCCGTGGAGGCGATCAGACACGACCCGTCCATCAAGAAGATCCTGACCGTCCCGGAAGAAGAGCCCATCCACGCGGTCATTGCCCTCGGCTTTCCCAACGAGAGCTACCAGCGGGTAACCGGCCGCCGGCCGGTGGTACCAAGGTATCCGAACCTGAGCGCAGATTCCTGAGGCTCAAGGTGAAAGGTGAAAGGTGAAAGGTGAAAGGTGAAAGGTGAAAGGTGAAAAATAATAATTAGTTAAAGCAGTGACGACAACTTTTTTGTTTGATACCGAACCGATTTTCCCAAACAGAGGCCCTTGTCTTACCACGCCGGACCCACTATCTTCACCGCCCACCGTCCACTGTCCACTATTTTTTCCGTCCTCTGCCCTCTGTCCTCTGTTTTACTGGGTTCACCTCATTGCTCATCGCTCGTTACTCAGCACTAATTCTGTCCTCTGCCCTCCGTCTTCTGTCTTCTGTCCACCGTCCTCCGTCTTCTGTCCTCTGTCCTCTGTCTTCTGATCCCCTAACGCAGGTTATACCGCTGTTGCATGTCCCTGTAGACCATGCTCGACACCTGGCGGATCACATTACCCCGGGCCATCTTCCATTTGCCGTAGTTCCGGGCCCGGTTCTTCTTTTCAATGATGCCGACAATGGCATAGGGATAACGCTGGCCGTCCTTGCCCCTTGGGGCGAGAATCCCCATGTCGCCGCAGAGATGGGCCGTGGTCCCGGTCTTGTTGTAGACCAGGGTGCCCTGGGGCACCACGGTGCCGTTATAGAGCCGGTCCCGGCCGGGCAGGGCCATGAGCCGGCGGATCTCCTTGGCATAGGGCAGCCGGCCGCGCCAGAGGGCGGCCAGAAACTGAAGATAATCACCAAGCGAGGCCCGGTTGCGATAGGTCTGACCGCCGGCCGGGATATACTCGACGATCGAGGTCCGGGTAAAAATCGCACCGTAATGCTGGGTAAGCAGTTTCTGGATCGCGGCCGGGCCGCCCACCTGACGCATGACCCAGTTGGTGGCGCTGTTGTTGCTCCGCTGGATCATGGCCGCCATTTTCGACCGGCTCCGGGGGCCGTACTTGATCCTCCCCTCCTTGACCCGGTGGAAAAAGGCCAGGGCCAGAAAAGGCTTGATCATGCTGGCGGCCTGGAACGACCTGTCCACGTTGATATCCACCAGGCTGGTACGACTGGTCAGGTCATAGACCAGCCAGCCGGTGGACTCATCTCCGGCGATCCGTCCCTTGCGGCGGAGTTGCTTGATATAACGCTCCAACACGGCTTCAAGCGCGCTGTTGCCCGTGGCCGCGGACCCGGCCACGGACTTATGCCGCTTTAACGCCCCCGGCAGCAACAGCCTTGAGCCCGGGCCGCCTTTCTTGACCACAGCCGGTGGCGGACCGCTCGTCTCACCATCCTCCTCGCTGTCCAGCAGGCTCGATTCACCGAACACCACCTCATTGTTGTTCTCCCGGGTGATGCTGGCGCGGATCTTCTTACGGGCCAGCAGCCTGGCATGGCGACGGGCCACGGTGGCGGTTGACCTCCGGTCGCCCCGACGGCGATAGATAAGGGTGTAGTTGCCGGACCCGGTCTTCTCGATGAACAGATTCTTGCCCACCTCCTGGCCGAGATAGCGGTAAATAACACCATACTCCGCCTTGAGGGCCCCAAGGTTGGGACCCAGCCCGTAGCAGACGTTGAACAGATCGAAATAACCGTCGTCCTTGATCTTTACCGCCGGTTCCAGACCGAACCGGACCAGCAGCTGCGTGTGTCGCCGGGCCACCCAGGCCGACGAGGAGGCATCACCGTCCCGGTCGTAAATCAGGCCGTAAAGACCGTTCCGGCCCACCACCCGCAACCGGGCCCCGACCGTGGGACCAAGGACCCGTTCCACCTCCTCCTTGTAGTCAAGCAGGCTGTCCAGGTTCGAATTCCAGATATAGGAGACATCGAACCGGCCGGAATCGTTTCTGGCCGCCGCCTGGTCAAGGAACAGGAAAAACAGGCTGAAAATCAGCAGCAGACGTAAGATTCGGCCAGCAAGGATTCCAGAAACCATGCCTCTTGTCATGCAAACCATTTTCATAATAACAAACCGGACAAACCAGCATGGCTGGACCATAACTTTTGGGCCGCAGCCACAACCAACAATGAAAATCTCTCCGGACAGCGGGCTTTGTCCGGCACGACTTTCATATAAACCAGGCTGATGTTTCCAGGTAAGAGATGCAGAGAACCTACCGAACCGCCGGGAGGCTGTCAAGTCGCCATGCGGCATATGTTCTTATCCTTCCGGACCCGGGCTTGCTTTGGCCGCGTTTTTTATCTTGCTTTCTTTGCTCACTGGCCTTAGCCTCGGAGCAGCCACAACGGACCGGCAGACTATAAATATCCGAGCCCGGAGAGCCCGGCTTTGGACGCCCCTGGAAGGGGCCGGTTTGCTGCCGCTCCTCTAAAAAAAACAATTGACAGACAATCGAACATTCGAGTAACGAACAAAAAATCGATAAGGTCTGTTATAGCCCTTTATTCGTCACTCGTTTGTTCGTCATTCGTTTGCTCGTAATTCAATTCAGAGTTGTATCAATTATCGGCAGAGCCAACTGTCACTGACCTGGCCCCGAGGACCAGGTTTTCAACGCGAGTATAAACGGTATGCCCAGACCCATCCGCCGAATAAGCGCCAATCTGGTTGACCCGGTCCAGGGCCGGATCTATCCCGCCACCCTCTTCACCAGCAACGGCCGGATAAACCGAATCTTGCCGGAAGATACCGCCCAGACCACCTATATCCTGCCCGGCCTGGTCGACGCCCATGTCCATGTGGAAAGCTCAATGCTGGTGCCGACCGAGTTCGCCCGCCAGGCAGTGCGGCACGGCACCGTGGCCGCGGTGTCCGATCCCCACGAGATCGCCAATGTCCTGGGCATTGACGGGGTCTGGTTCATGGTGAAAAACGGAAAGCGATCCCCTTTCAAATTCGCCTTTGGCGCCCCCTCCTGCGTGCCGGCCACCGGCTTTGAAACCGCCGGGGCAAAACTCGGTGTTGTCGAGATCGAGGAACTGTTGCGCATGGATGAGATCGGTTACCTGGCCGAGATGATGAACTTCCCCGGCGTACTGGCAACAGACCCCGGGGTGCTGGCCAAGCTTGAGCTGGCCCGAAAATACAACAAGCCAATGGACGGCCATGGACCGGGACTCACGGCAGGGGATCTGCGCAACTATCTGGCCGCCGGGATCTCCACTGACCATGAATGTTCTTCCCTGGCCGAGGCCCGGGAAAAAGCGGCCCTGGGGATGAAGATCCTGATCCGCCAGGGCTCGGCGGCCCGGGACCTGCAGACCCTGCTGCCGCTGCTTGATGAATACCCGGAACTCTGCATGTTCTGCAGCGATGATCTCCATCCGGACGGACTGCGGCGCGGCCATGTCAACCAGATGGTAAAGACCGCTCTGGCCGCGGGCCATGACCTGATATCGGTTATCCGGGCCGCCGTCCTCAACCCGGTCCGTCACTATAAACTCGATACCGGGCTCCTGCGGGAAGGAGACCCTGCCGACTTTATCGAGGTGGATTCCCTGGAGCGCTTCAATATCCTCAAAACGGTGATAAACGGCGAGCTGGTGGCGGAAAACGGCACAACCCTGCTCGACCATGTCCCGGTGGAACCAATCAATAATTTTCAGGCCCGGCCCAGGGCAAGGAAAGATTTCCAGATAGCCGACCCCGGCGGGCCGGTCCGGGTGATCAGGGCCCGGGACGGGCAACTGGTCACCGGGCTGGAAGTGAGACGGCCGGCGGTTGACAACACCAGCCTGGTCGCTGACCCGGAACGGGATCTATTAAAAATTGCCGTGGTCAACCGCTATCAAGAGGCCTTGCCCGGTCTGGGTTTTATCACCGGTTTCGGGCTCAAGCACGGGGCCATTGCCTCATCGGTGGCCCATGACTCCCATAACATCATCGCCGTGGGCGCCAGCGACGAGATGCTCTGCCAGGCAATAAACCTGGTCATTGAACACCGAGGCGGCCTGGCCGTGAAGGGGCCTGATTTTGCCGAGGTGCTTCCCCTGCCGGTGGCCGGATTGATGAGCCTGGACGATGGGGCCGCCGTAGCCGGGCAGTACGGACTGCTCGATCTGCGGGCCAAGGAACTGGGCTCTACCCTTACCGCGCCGTTCATGACCCTTTCCTTCATGGCCCTGCTGGTTATCCCGCAACTGAAACTGAGCGACAAGGGACTCTTTGACGGCCAGTCCTTCAGCCTGGTGCCCCTGGCGACCGATGACGCCGTCTCGCCATCATGACGGCCCTGCTGTCTCCGGATCAGACCGCTGTTGCCCCCCGCCGGCTCATCCGCTTTAACCGGCGGAGCTGTTTCCGGACCTGCTTCAATCTGCTGGAATCCCGCTCCGCCAGGGCTGCGTCCCGTTCGACCTTGACCGCCCTGATCCGGGCCCTGAGGGTCCCGCTCTTGCCACCCCTGGCCACCTTTTTCTTGTGGGCCTCGATTCCCAGGGCCGTACACAGGGCCTGGAGGAGTTTTTCCTTGTTGAGCTGGGTGTAGCCCCGGATCGCATCGTGTTCGATCCCCTTGGCCATCTCCCGTAATTCCGCCACTGTTTTCTTTCTGAGTTCTCCATAGGTAACTTCCATACCAAGCCTCCTCATTTCCGTTTTCAATCAATGAAGGTAAGCGTTCACCAGCACCTCATCTTCGCCCATTCTGGCCTGCTCGAATAGCACCAGTATGCTTCGCAGTCCCGAATGAACGAATCTAAGCCACTGGTAAACGCTTACGGGCATGAGTTTACCGTAAATCCGTACCCCCGGTGAACGGTTACTCAATGAATACCGTGACAAGGATAAAGGCGTCCGTCAACCACCCGGATATAACCCGTTAGCCGTTTTATAGCACAGGGGGGAACAATCAACAAGCCGGGGCAAGGCCGGAAGACCCGCCCGGGCCATCCGTAACCGTTCACCAGGGGCTCCGGCAGGCAAGCGAAACGGAAAAATCAGCATCCAGGGATATGGTTTGCCTTGGCGCCGGGAATCTACTACCATGGGGGAGGTGGGTGAACACCTTTTCTTTGCCCACCCTTCTGAGGGGGACCGGGAACCCGGGCCACCCTTTTTAGCCCCCTGCCTTACGAGGCAGGGGGTTTTTTCATGCGGCCGGGAGCGATCGCGCGGAGATGTGGTGCCCGTGATCACTTACACGTGGCTGGCCAGAAAATCCGCATAGGCCCGGCCAAGGCCATCAACCAGCTCGACCCGCGGCTGCCAGCCCAGGGAGCGCATCCGGCCGACATCGAGCAGTTTTCGCGGAGTGCCGTCCGGCCGGGCCGTATCCCAGACCAGCTCGCCGTCAAAACCCACCACCTGCTTGATCAGGTTCACCAGTTCACGGATGGTCTGGTCCTTGCCGCAGCCGATATTGATCAACGGCGGCAGGGCATGAACACCTTCAAGGGCCGAGGACTGAGGACTGAGGACTGAGTTGAATCCGTCATCCGGCAGATTCATCAGGAAAATGCCGGCATCGGCCGCATCGTCGCTGTACAGAAACTCCCGCCGCGGACTGCCGCTGCCCCAGACCACGGCCTGCCGGGCGTTACCGGTCCTGGCCTCGTGCAGCTTCCGGATCAGGGCCGGGATAACATGGGAACTCTCCAGGTCGTAGTTATCACCCGGACCATAGAGATTGGTGGGCATGGCGGCCAGGTAGCGGGTGTTGTACTGGCGGTTGTAGGCCCAGCACATCTCGATCCCGGCGATCTTGGCCACCGCATAGGGCCGGTTGGTGGGCTCCAGGGGACCGGTGAGCAGATATTCCTCCTTCATCGGCTGGGGGCATTCGCGGGGATAGATGCAGGAAGAACCCAGAAACAGGAGACGTTTCACTCCGGACAACCAGGCCTGGTGAATGACATTTGACTGGATGGCAAGGTTTTGATGGATGAACTCGGCCGGATAACTGTTGTTGGCAACAATGCCCCCCACCCGGGCCGCGGCCAGAAATAGATACTCCGGTTTCTCGGTCTTGAAAAAATCCCGTACCTGGTCATGGTCGATCAGGTCCAGTTCGGCATGGGTCCGGGTAATGATATGGTTATAGCCGGCCGCCCGCAGGCAACGCACCAGGGCCGAGCCCACCAGGCCGCGGTGGCCGGCCACGTAGATCCTCGCTGTCAACGGCATGTATCTATTCATTGTAATCACAGGCCTTATAGCCGTGCCGTTTGATCAGTTCGTCCCGTTCCGCATCCTTGAGATCCTCGCGTACCATCTCGGCAACAAGCTCGGCAAAGGTAATCCGCGGCTCCCAGCCGAGCCTGGTCTTGGCCTTGGTCGGGTCGCCGAGCAGGGTATCCACCTCAGTGGGCCGGAAGTAACGGGCATCCACGGCAACGATGCAGCGCCCCCGGTCATCATAGCCCTTCTCTTCCAGGCCGCTGCCTTGCCAATCTATCCCGATCCCCAGCTCGGCTGCCGCACTGTTGATAAAATCCCGCACACTGTGCTGCGCGCCGGTGGCAATCACATAATCATCAGGCTCCTCCTGCTGGAGCATCAGCCATTGCATCTCCACATAGTCCCGGGCATGGCCCCAGTCCCGTTTTGCCTCCAGGTTGCCGAGGTAGAGGCAATCCTGGAGTCCGAGCTTGATCCGGGCCAGGGCCCGGGTGATCTTCCGGGTGACAAAGGTCTCGCCCCGGACCGGCGACTCATGGTTGAACAGGATCCCGTTGCAGGCGTACATCCCGTAAGCCTCGCGGTAATTGACCGTGATCCAGTAAGAGTAGAGCTTGGCCACCGCATAGGGCGAACGGGGATAAAACGGGGTGGTCTCGGTCTGGGGTGTCTCCCGCACCTGGCCGTAGAGTTCCGAGGTGGAGGCCTGGTAGAACCGGGTCTTGTTCTCAAGACCCAGGATCCGGATCGCCTCCAGGAGCCGCAGGGTGCCCAGGGCATCGGAGTTGGCCGTGTATTCCGGGGTCTCAAAGGAGACCGCCACATGACTCTGGGCCGCCAGGTTGTACAACTCGTCGGGCTGGACCTCCTGGATGATCCGGATCAGGTTGGTGGAATCGGTGAGGTCGCCGAAATGGAGAAAAAAGCGCCGCCCCTTCTCATGGGGGTCCTGGTAGAGATGATCGATCCGGTCGGTGTTGAACAGGGAACTGCGCCGCTTGACGCCATGGACCTCATAGCCCTTGGCGAGCAGCATCTCGGCGAGGTAGGCGCCGTCCTGGCCGGTGACCCCGGTGATCAATGCCCGCTTGTGCATGGATATAGTTCTCCTTTTATGTAAATTTAAGTTATTGGTTAATGGTTATTGGTTATTGGTTATTGGTGAAAGATTACAACATGTTGTTACTATTAACAAATAACGAATAACTATCAACTTTGTCGGTCTCGCAACAACCCGCTCGACGGACGTGATTCGTCTTGTAACTTGTTGATTTTATTGGGTGGCATTTGAAGCCTTTCGGGTTGTTACGAGTTCATCAACTTTCTTCACCGTCCACCGCCCACTGTCCACTGTTTTTTCCGTCCTCTGTCATCTCCCTGTCTTCTGATAACGGGCCACGGCCCGGTTATGCTCGGCCAGGCTCCTGGAAAAATAATGGCTGCCGTCGTTCCTGGCGACAAAATAGAGATAGGACTCCGTGGCCGGCGCCAGTACCGCGGCAATGGCCGCCCGGCCCGGATTACAGATCGGCCCGGGCGGCAGTCCCTTGATCAGATAGGTATTGTACGGCGTCGGTTGTTCAAGGTCCTGCCGGGTCAACCGCCCCCACTCCTTCCGGCTCAACAACAGACCGTAACGCACCGTCGGATCGGCCTGGAGACGCATCCCCAACCGGAGCCGGTTGAGAAAAACCCGGGCCACCAGCGGCCGTTCCCCGGGCCGGCCGGTCTCCTTTTCCACGATCGAGGCCAGGGTGAGAATCTGGTGCCGGGACATACCGTTTTCTTGCGGGTACTGTTCGAGAAGCCGGGCAAGGACCCGCTGGTTCCCGGCCACCATCAGCCTGATGATTCCGCCCTCATCCTGCTGGCCGCGGGAGAGCAGATAGGTGTCCGGAAAAAGATATCCCTCCAGGTCATTGACATCCAGGCCCAGTTTGCGGATAAACCCGGGATCGCGGCACCGGGCCAGGAAACGGTCCCGGTCCACCCAGCCGTCCCTGGCCAGGATATCCGCCACCTGATATTGGTTCATCCCCTCGGGAATGGTCACCGGCCGGTATAAGACCCGGCCCGAGACGAGCAGATCAAGCACCTGGAGCGGTGTCCGGCCGGCCGGAAAAAGATATTCACCGGCCTTGAGCCGACGGCCCTTGCCGGTGATCGCGGCCAGGATAACCAAGGGGGTATTCCCGCGGATCACCCCATGGGCGGCCAGGATCTTCTCGATCCGGGCCAGGCCGGTGGCCTGGGGAATGACCACCGTGACCGGCCCGCCATTGACCGGAATAAAGGCATGGCAGGCAAGCCAGACCGCCCAGAGAAGCGGAATCCCCACCAGAAAGGGCAGGATCCACTTTAAAAAAGAGGGCGGCGCCGCGGCCGCGTTTCCGCCAGTTTTCGTTTCATCCGACGTGGAGAGGTCCCGGTCCATGCCCTTACCGTAATTGATCGCAACCGTTCTTCAGGGACTGTAAATTTACGGAAACCACCGGCCTGTAAGCGTTTACCCGGTCTTCTTCTTTTTACCGGCCATTGCTTTTTTCTTCATTATGAGCGCTTTCCTGCGTTTCTTGAAATCCTTAAACACCAGGGCCAGAATCTCGTCCATGTGCTTTACCGGGATGAACTGCATCTGGGCCCGGATATCCTTGGGGATATCGGCCAGGTCCTTTTTGTTCTGATCCGGAATAATCACCGTCTTGATCCCGGCCCGCAAGGCGGCGAGCGCCTTTTCCTTGAGCCCGCCGATCGGGAGTACCCGGCCGCGCAGGGTAATCTCGCCGGTCATCGCAATTCCCGAGGCGGCCTTCTGTTTGGACAGGGCGGAATAGAGGGAGGTGGCAATGGTCACCCCTGCCGAAGGCCCGTCCTTGGGTATGGCCCCGGCCGGCACGTGGACATGGATATCAATCCCCTCGAAATAATCCTCAGCCACCCCCAGGTCCTCCTGGCGGGACCGGCAGTAGCTCAGGGCGGCCCGGGCCGATTCCTTCATCACGTCACCCAGCTGGCCGGTAAGGGTAAGATTGCCGCGGCCCTTGATCACCATGGTTTCCACATAGAGGATCTCGCCGCCCACCTCGGTCCAGGCCAGGCCGGTGGTCAGACCCGGCTGATCAATGGCCTCCTGCTCGAACTCGGGCAGAAAAACCGGCGGCCCCAGATACTTGTCCAGGGTCCGGTTGGAGATGGTATAAGGTCCTTTTCCGCCCTCGGCAACCCGCCGGGCCACCTTGCGGCAGACCTTGCCGATCTCCCGCTCCAGATTTCTCAGACCGGATTCACGGGTATAATGGGTGATGATCTTCCTGATCATCTCTTCACCCAGTTTGATCTGGCGCTCGGTGATCCCGTTCTCGCTCAATTGCCGGGGCAGCAGGTAGCGGCGGGCTATTTCCAGTTTCTCCTCCAGGGTGTAGCCGGACAACCGGATAACCTCCATCCGGTCCATCAGCGGCCGCGGGATGGTGTCGGTGAGGTTGGCGGTGGTGATGAACATCACCTTGGACAAATCGCAGGGCAGGTTGAGGTAATGATCGGAAAAGCTGAAATTCTGCTCTGGATCAAGGACCTCCAGCAGGGCTGACGAGGGATCGCCCCGATAGTCGGCCCCCACCTTGTCGATCTCATCGAGCATGAATACCGGATTGTTGGTGCCCACTACCTTCAACCCCTGGATGATCCGGCCGGGCATGGCGCCGATATAGGTCCGCCGGTGGCCACGGATCTCGGCCTCGTCGCGCATCCCGCCCAGTGACAGCCGATGAAACTTGCGCCCCAGGGCCCGGGCGATTGACTGACCCAGCGAGGTCTTGCCCACCCCGGGAGGACCGACGAAACAGAGAATCGGCCCCTTGGTGGACTTGTTCAACTTACGCACCGCCAGATACTCAATGATCCGCTCCTTGACCTTGTCCAGGCCGTAATGATCGGCATCCAGCACCTTCTTGGCCATCTTCAGATCAAGCCGGTCCCGGCTCGATTTGCGCCAGGGCACATCCAGCAGCCAGTCGAGGTAGGTCCGGATAATCGATGCCTCCGAGGCATCAGGGTGCATCACCTCCAGCCGTTTGAGCTGTTTCAAGGCCTCGTCCCTGACCACCCGCGGCATCCGCCGCTTGGTAAACTGGACCCGCAGATCCTCCAGTTCCTGGGATCGGTCATCCACATCACCCAGTTCCTTTTTCAGGGCCTGGATCTGTTCCCGGAGATAATACTCCCGCTGCGAGCGACTCATCTCCTCCTTGGCCTCGGACTGGATCTTGGCCTGCATGGTGGAGACCTCCAGTTCGCGGCGGAGAAACTCGGCAACCAGCTTCAACCGCTCTATCGGGCCAAAGGTCTCCAGGACCGACTGGGACTCAGCCACCTTGAGATGGAGGTTGGAACCGACCAGGTCGGCCAGCCGGCCCGGCTCCTCGATGTTGTTCATGATCATCACCAGGTCAGACGAAAGCACCCCGCGCAGGGACATCAACTTCTCGGTCTGCTCGCGCACCGTCCGCATCAGGGCCTCGGTCTCCACGGTGATCTCGTCGATCTCCTGCTCCTCGACCACCTCGATCTTGACCGAGAAATGGGGGTCCTCCCGGACATACTCCCTGATCCGGGCCTTGGACAGGGCCTGGACCAGTACCTTGAGCCGGCCGTCCGGCAGCTTGAGGGTCCGCATGATCATGCTCACCATGCCCACCTGGTACAGATCTTCCTGGCCCGGCTCCTCCTTGGTGGCATCCTTCTGGGTCACCAGCATCAGCAGCTTGTCCTTGGCCAGGGCCTCGTTGACCGCGGCCACCGAGGTCGGCCGGCCCACGAACAGGGGGATGATCATGTAATTGAAAACCACCACATCCCGGACCGCCATCATCGGCAGCTCTTCCGGTATATCAAAATCCTGCCGTTCGGTGAAATCGTCCATGCCGGCACTCATTGAATCGTTCAGTCCCACAACAACCTCCAGTATGTAATATGTAATGGCGGCACGCCCAGGCCCTCGGCAACCGCGCCCCTTGAACCTACCGCTTAGCATGATTCCGGCCGCGACAAAAGAAAAAAACACAACGCGGTAGAAATAATGACAAAAAGTGATCAAAAGTTAAGCATCGGCAACCCTGAAGTCAAGGGTGACCGGCCGGCATCAGCCGCCTTTTTTCTGCTTGAATAAATCGAGCAATTACTCCATTATGGGCAGGTATCCATAAGCCTGTTTTTAAGAACCACTATCCTCCGGAGCGAGCATGCTGACCGCGGCGTCCTTTTTCGATCTTGCCGACTTTGCCCATGGCGATCTGTTTCCATCCGGGGCCCGGGCATGGGAGCCCCTGACCCTGCTCGGCCCCTATCTGGAAAACTCCAGCTATCCACCCCTGGACCGGAATCTTGTCCCGGCCGACGCGCCCCTGGCCCGGACCGTTATTTTCCATCACGGCTCCTTTATCGATGCCCAGGGGCTGACCATCAAATTCGGGGACACCACCAAGGGCGGGCTTGAGGTCCTTGACGGCCGGACATTGCTGGCCGGCGCCAGTGTAATCATGGCCGGCGCGGTGCTGATGGGCTCCAGGATCAAACTCGGGGCCGGGGTGCTGGTTGAACCGGGCGCCCTGATCAAGTCGCCGGTTATCCTGGGCGATCATACCGAGGTCCGCCAGGGGGCCTACCTGCGCGGCTTCTGCCTTACCGGCCGCGGCTGCGTGCTGGGCCATACCACCGAGGTCAAGAACGCCATCCTCCTGGACCGGGCCAAGGCCGGCCATTTCGCCTATCTCGGAGACAGCATCCTGGGCAATGACGTCAACCTGGGGGCTGGCACCAAACTGGCCAACCTGCGTTTTACCGAGGGCACGATACTGATAAAGACCCCGCACGGACCGGTGGACACCGGCCTCAGAAAACTGGGCGCCATTCTCGGCGACCAGGTCCAGACCGGCTGCAACGCGGTAACCAGCCCCGGCACCCTGCTGGGCCGGAGATCCATGGTCCTGCCCAACATCACCGTTCGGGCCGGCTGCCACGGGGACAATTCGCTGATCCGGTGACTAACCCCTGGTCAGGTGTTCGTTAATGGCAAAGAGGAGTCCGGTAATAATCCCCAGGGTGCAGTAGATCCGGAGCATCCGGTCCCAGGAAAGACGGGCCCCGGAGACCCGCCGCAGGAAGTAGACAACCAGAAAGGTGGCCCCGATCACATAGGGGGCCGTGGTCAGTATCTGGACCACGGTGGCTGCCAGGGAGTCGACCGGCCGGCCCGGGGTATAACGAAAGTTGAAGATGAGATAGGCCAGTATGACCAGGGCCAATGAAACCTTTTCCTTGAGTTTTTGCATATGAATCCAATGACCGCGCTGTTGTTTCCCGATACCGCGCCAAGCGGTGATATTGTCCGTCAGCTCCTGTTCTTTTTCGAAAAACTGATCCTTTATCTTCCGGCCGAACCAGATCCCGCGGGCCAACCGGACCCGGCGGCCGGCCTGCCCGGATCCCTCTGCCGCGCCTATCCGCCGGCCCCCCTGGGCAATGAACTGGACCGGTTCCATGGTCTGATCCGGGAGCTGGAACAGCATAAACAGGGCCGGGCCGGTCAACTCGGCACCCTGGCCCTGGCCGTCCTGTCCACCGCCCTGGCCGGTGACCGGGACGAGGCATCCAGCACCCGGCTGCGGGCCGCCCTGACCCGCTCCCCGGACAAGGTCGTAAGCGCCCGGCAAGGGGAACTATGGCAGGCCCGGGTCCTGCTCCGGCTGGCCGAAACCCTGGACCGCGAGGAACAGGAGATTGCCGCGGGGCTGACCGCGGTTGCCGGCAGCGAACGCGACCTGCTCGACGCCCTCAGGGGCCGGGCCGGCGAAGATGACCGGGAATGGCGGGAACCGGCCCTTGTGACGCCGGGGGCCGTTGTCCGGCAACGGGTCAAGGCCTTTGCCCGCTTGTATCTTGCCGATACCGACCCGGAACAGCCCCAGGTTCTTGCCACCGGCCGGTTCGAGGCGGCGGATCCCCTGCTGGCGGCCTATGAAAAACTACGCAACGACCCGCCGGTGCTGCGCTTCACCCTGCCATTGCCCGATCCCGGAGATATATCCGCAACAGGTGGTGACATCGCGGCCTATATTGACCTGCGCGCCGCTTTCCGGATCCAGGCCGGCCCGGCCATTGGTACATTGACCGGAACCCCTGGTGATCCGGACGGACCGGAACCTGACCAGGCAATCGCCGCCTGGGAGAAGGCGCTGGCCGATACGGTTTCGCCGGGGCCATGGCCATGGGAAATGCAGCTTTACGCCTTTCCGGGGGTAAGCGTGGAGACCCTTTTCCGCCATGCCTTCCCGGCAACGGCCGGGACAGATGTCTCGACAATTACCAGAGTCCCCATCCCGGCCGCCGGTCCCGCCGGCCTGCTGGCCCTGCTCCGCCGGCGTTAGCTTTTGCCTTGATAAGGATTGTCGGTCTCGCAACAACCCGCTCGACGGACGTGTGTCATGTTGTAACTTGTTGATTTTATTGGGTGGCATTGGAAGCCTTTCGGGTTGTTACCAGTTCATCAGGATTGATGGTCATCACCGGACAGGGGGCTGACTTGACCACCTTGTTGGCAACACTGCCGAACATGACCCGCTCCAACCCCTTGTACCCGTGGGTGCCCATCACGATCAGATCAACGCCCGTCTCCTTGGCATGGCCGACGATCTGCTCGCCCACGTCACCGATCAGGACCGTGGTCGTCTTGACCCGGCGGGAGCCGAGGAACTCGGTCATCTTCTTTTCCGCCGCTGCCACCATTTCGCCCTCAAACTGGGCCATGGGCATATGGGGAACAAAGAACCCGGAGTAATCGTCAAAGCTCTGCACCACAAAGACCACCTCCAGCTCCGCCCCGAACTTGTCGGCGATAAAAACCGCTGAATCAAGGATCTTGTCCGAATTTTCGGAAAAATCCACTGGCACCAAAATACGTTTAATCTCGTCCATTGTCACGCCTCCCGAGTTGCAGCTAGTTTATCTGAAAATCGCCGCCAGTACCGCCCCTGCCCCGCCGGGCACTGCCTTTGATTATTTCGTTACAGCCGGCCGATATGGGCCGGCCGGCAAGGAGCATTGGCCACGGACCCCACCTAAATCTCCCACAGAGCATACGGTAATGCAAGGTAATTGAACAACAAAACCTTCCCTGAAAACAGCAGCGGGATGCTCCGGCCATGGGCCGCCGGTGGTGGCCGACAAAATCCCGGCCGCCATGATAAAGGATTGACCCGCACCAGTTGAGACAATATAATAATCGGTTCATATAAAAAAAATCGTAAGGTTTCGGTAAACCCCGTACGTTTGAGGTTGGACCGGGAAAGGGGTTTTCTTATACCGAACGGTGTAGCGGACCCTGAGCCGCAGCCGTGACGGCAAAAGCGGAATTTGAAACAACTTCG
>JAKITW010000030.1 GCA_021647905.1 Desulfobacterales bacterium
TGCCGAAGTTGTTTCAAATTCCGTTTTTGCCGTCACGGCTGCGGCTCAGGGTCCGCTACACCGTTCGCTATAAGAAAACCCCTTTCCCGGTCCAACCTCAAACGTACGGGGTTTACCGAAACCTTACAGCATGGTTGTTGATTCAATGTCTATAACATGCTGTTCCTATTAACAAACAACTATTAACCATTAACTGTTCACTATCTTGTGCCACTTCCACGCATCACCGGTAATCTGCTCCAGGCCGGCGCGGTTCGGCTGCCAGCCCAGCTCTTTTCTTGCCCGGGCGGCGTCTCCCACCAGCCGGGGCGGATCGCCCGGGCGGCGAGGACCGATGGCAACGGGAATATCACGGCCGGTCACCCGGCGGGCGGCTTCAATAACCTCGGTGACTGAAAAACCCTGGCCATTGCCAAGGTTAAAGGCATCACAGACCGGATTGTTTTTAAGGTGTCGCAGGGCCAGGACATGGGCGTCGGCCAGGTCGGTGACATGGATATAATCCCGGATACAGGTCCGGTCCGGGGTGTCGTAATCATTGCCGAAAACGGTTATCGCCTCTTGCCGGCCCGCGGCCGCATCCAGCACCAGGGGGATGAGGTGGGTCTCCGGATCATGGTCCTCGCCGATTTCGCCGTCCGGGTCGGCGCCGGCGGCATTGAAATACCTGAGTGAAACGGAGCAAAGCCCATGGGCCTGGTGAAAATCAGCCAGCATCCGTTCGACCATCAGTTTGGAGGCGCCGTAGGGGTTGATGGGCTGCCGGGGGTGGGTCTCCGGAATCGGTATTTCCAGCGGCATGCCATAGGTGGCGCAGGAGCTGGAAAAAATCATCTCCTTCACCCCATGGTCCCGCATCGCCTCCAGCAGAGAGAGGGTGGAGGCCACGTTGTTGCGATAATACTTGCCGGGATTGTCCATTGACTCGCCGACATAGGCGTAGGCGGCAAAGTGGAGCACGGCCCGGGGGTGGTATTTCTCCAGCACCGCATCGAGCCGGCCGCGGTCACCAATATCGCCGACCTCCAGCGGTCCCCACTTGACCGCCCACTCATGGCCGTGGACAAGATTGTCATAGGACACCGGCAGATATCCGGCCCGGGCCAGGGCCTTGCAGGTATGGCTGCCGATATAGCCGGCCCCGCCGGTAACCAGGACTGGAATCGGGGTGGTGCTGTTTTGGGAAGGTTGGGGGGGCATTATTAGTAAAATGTAAAATGTGAAATGTGAAATGTGAAATGTGAAATGATTATAACATTCTGTTCCCATTAACAAATAACTATTAACCGTTAACTTTTCACTTTTCACCGTTCCCCGTTCCGTTCTCTTGAAGAAACGAATCAAAATAGGCAATGGTCTTTTTCAGCCCCTCTTCCAGTTGGATCGTCGGCTGCCAGCCCAGTTTTTCCCTGGCCAGGGTGATATCCGGGCAGCGCTGGGTCGGGTCGTCGCTGGGCAAAGACTTATAGACCAGTTCGGAAGAGGAGCCGGTCAGTTCGACCACCTTCTCGGCCAGTTCCTTGATGGTGAACTCGCCGGGGTTGCCGGTATTGACCGGGCCGGTAAAGTCGTCCGGCGAGGCCATCAACCGGATAAAGGCCTCGATCAGGTCGTCCACATAACAGAAGGAACGGGACTGGGAGCCGTTGCCGTAGATGGTGATCGGTTTGCCCTGCAGGGCCTGGACAATGAAGTTGGAGACCACCCGGCCGTCGTTGGGATGCATCCTCGGGCCATAGGTGTTGAAGATCCGCGCCACCTTGATCCGCAGATTATGCTGGCGGTGGTAATCGAAGAACAGGGTCTCGGCGCACCGTTTGCCCTCATCATAGCAGGAGCGGAAACCAATGGGGTTGACATGGCCCCAATAGCTCTCCGGCTGGGGGTGAATCTGGGGATCGCCATACACCTCGCTGGTGGAAGCCTGCATGATCTTGGCCCTGACCCGTTTGGCCAGCCCCAGCATATTGATGGCGCCGTGGACCGAGGTCTTGGTGGTCTGCACCGGGTCGAACTGGTAGTGGATAGGCGAGGCCGGGCAGGCCAGGTTGTAGATCTCGTCCACCTCCACATAGAGCGGGAAGGTAACGTCGTGGCGCAGTACCTCGAAGTGCGGGTTCCCCAGCAGATGTTTGATGTTTTCCTTGGTTCCGGTGAAAAAATTATCCACGCAGATAACATCGCAGCCATCGTTAAGAAGCCGCTCACAGAGATGGGAACCGAGAAAGCCGGCACCGCCGGTGATCAGGGCGCGTTTTCTGAGGTTATATGTTTTCATAAGAGGACACGGGTTAGGGGTGATAGGTTAGGGGTGATGGGTTAGGGAACGTACTTTAATCAACTTGCCCAGCATCCCCCCGATTTGATCACATTCTTTGCAAATTTTTTCAAAATTTTCCTTGGTAAGATAACCGATCTCAAATGCTATTTCAGTCTGGGTGCTTACTTCGGCCAACGAACCTTTGGCGATATGAAAAAAACGAACCGACTCCTTGTTTGTGTCTCGCTCATCTCCCTCCGCTATGTTGCTTGGCACGGAGACAGCTGCACGACGCATCTGGTCTCGCAACCCATAATCTCTGGCAAGAGGTCCATTTCCGGTGATACGATAAATCTCAACGGCAAAATTTTTGGCTTTCTGCCACACCTGAAGATCTCTGAATCCTCCCCCCATAACCTGTCACCAGGAACCCATTACCCGTATCATCAAAAGTGCGTCATCGCCGGTTTGCCCAGCGGGAAAACGTTAAAGCCGATCTCGTAGAGTTTTTGATGGTCGAGAATGTTACGGCCGTCAAAGATAAAGGCCGGCTGGGCCATGGATTTAAATATTTTCTCATAATCAAGCTCCCCGTACAGGGTCCATTCGGTCATCACCGCAATGGAATCACAGCCGGCGGCCGCTTCATAGGGATCTTCGACATAGCTGACCGTGCCGTCCAGGCCGGCCAGATCCTTTTCCGCATTGGCCAGGGCCTTGGGGTCGCTGATCACCAGTTCCGCCCGTTCCTCCAGCAGGCGGCGGGCGACAAAGATCGCCGGGCTTTCCCGGGTGTCGCCGGTATTGGCCTTAAAGGCGAAGCCAAGGAGGCAGATGCGCTTGCCGGCCAGGGTATTGAACATCGCACCAAGCATGGCCAGGACAAAGCGCTCCTGCTGGTAATCATTGATGGTGATCACCCCCTGCCAGTAGGAGGCCACCTCCTCCAGGCCATAATGGCGGCAGAGATAGACCAGATTGAGAATATCCTTCTTAAAACAGGAACCGCCGAAGCCGACGCTGGCCTGGAGAAACCTTTTCCCCAGCCGGCTGTCCATGCCCACGGCCCGGGCCACCTCGCTGACATCGGCATCGGTTTGTTCGCACAGGGCGGAAATGGAATTGATCGAGGAGATGCGCTGGGCCAGAAAGGCGTTGGCCACCAGCTTGGACAACTCACTGCTCCAGATATTGGCGGTAATGATCCGTTCCGGCGGGACCCAGTTGCCATAGATTTCAACCAGGGCGTCCCGGGCCTGCAATCCTTCCGGGGTTTCACGGGAGCCGATCAGCACCCGGTCCGGATTTTCCAGGTCGCGGATGGCAGTGCCTTCGGCCAGAAACTCCGGGTTGGAGAGGACATCGAAATGAACCTTGCTGTTGGTCGCGGTCAGGATCCGCTCCATGGCCAGGGCGGTTTTCACCGGCAGGGTACTCTTCTCAACAATGACCGTGTCGGTGACCGCGCACTTCCTGATCTGGCGGGCGGTCTTTTCCCAGTACTGCAGATCCGCGGCCATGCCGGCGCCGGCGCCGAAACTCTTGGTCGGTGTGTTGACGCTGACAAAGATGAAGTCAGCCGTGCGGATGCCGCCCTCGATATCAGTGCTGAAAAAGAGATTCCGGCCCCGGGCCTGGCGGACCACCTCATCAAGACCCGGTTCGTAGATGGGCAACTCATCGGAGTTCCACTGGTTGATCCTTTGGGGGTTGATGTCCACCACGGTTACCTTGTGTTGCGGGCACTTCAGGGCAATCATCGCCATGGTCGGCCCGCCCACATAACCGGCGCCAATACAGAGGATGTTTTTATTAAATGTCATTCCGCAACCCTTGTTTTTCGTGGGACAGAGCAAAGAGAGGTTAGCGCCTGGCGCATAGCGTAAAACATAAACCCGGTGTAAACGCTCCTCGCCAAGCTCTTTGCGCCTACCCCGGGCACGCTACCGCCATTCGGGTGAAAACACCCGTTAAAAAAAGAATTGTTATTGGTAAAACGTGAAAAGTAAAAAGTGAACAGTATTAGGATGTTACCCTCTAGACCCGCAACATTTCACATTTCACATTTCACTGTTAACTGTTAACTATTACCTACGCGGCGGTCAAAGCCGCCACCGAAACCGTGGCAGTCACCTGGCGGCGCAACATGTCGAGCAGGATGACGGCCCGGTCCTGGCCGCGAATTTCCCGGAAAATTCCTTCAACCCCTGCCAACTCGCCATATACTATCTTTACCTTGCTGCCGGGTTTAAGAAAAGAACGTTCCAGTTCCCTGGTGGAGATATATCCCTGCTCGTCTTCACGGGCTTGCAGGTTTTCTATCAACCAAGCGGGGACCGGCGGGTACTGGTCGCCGAAACGGACCGGGCCGATGGCGCCGATGGTGCCGCCTATTGTCGGCCAGCGCCGTTCTTCCGGGGCAAGGTGCAAAAACAGATAACCAGGGAAAAAAGGCCGCTCAACCTGCTCAACCCGCCGGGCATGACGCCTGGTTTTCAGGGTTTTCGGCAGATAGACCGTAAAACCCTGACGTTCAAATTGTGTCCGGGCGATCTGCTCCTTATGGGGCTTTACCCGGATAGCGAACCATTCACGACTCATGGCAACATATGTGATTTTGAATTTTTAGTTTTTAATTTTGAATTGTTACGAACAGAAATGTTTCTAGATCAATTCAACATTGTCGGTCTCGCAACAACCCGCTCGACGGACGTGATTCGTCTTGTAACTTGTTGATTTTATTGGGTGGCATTTGAAGCCTTTCGGGTTGTTACGAGTTCATCAACATTGTCGGTCTCGCAACAACCCGCTCGACGGACGTGATTCGTCTTGTAACTTGTTGATTTTATTGGGTGGCATTTGAAGCCTTTCGGATTGTTACGAGTTCATCAACATTCAAAGTTTACAATTAAGCATTCTATATGGTTCTTTTCCCTTGCCTCTTTTGAGGCAATGGCCATTTTCGAAATAAAATCCTTTTTACTTTGAGCCGCTGTCGCCTCCTCAACATTGGCCCCGATACTGGTACCGGCTTTGAGCAGCTGTTTGGAAAGAACAAATTCTTTTTGTGCTTTCAGTTGGAGGTACAGGCAAATTATGTCCAGTGCAAACTGATAGGATTTTCCCCTGATCAAATTCGACTGTTCAGCCACCAATACACCTCAATAATTCAAAACTTAACATTATCTTTCTATTTCCCGGCGGAGTTCCTCTATTTCATGCTGCAGCTGTTCGTACTCGGCCATCTTGCGCCGCATAAAACGCACCGTCACCCGGGCCTTCTCCTCCACTCCCTTGGGGGTGAGAATATAGGCATAGGCGGTCTTGTTGTTGCTGTGCTGGAAATTCTTGACCTTGATCAACCCCTTGGCAACCAGGGCCTTCAGGCAGTAGTTCACCTTGCCCAGGCTTATGTCCAGGGACTCGGACAAGGCCCGCTGGGAGAGCTGCGGTTCGGCGTCAATGGACTTCATCAGGCGGTAGGTAACGCCATCATCGGGATCCACGGATTTCATGGTCAGACACCTGCGGCCAACACGTCTCAGGCTAGCCGTAAACATAGGAATATCAAGCGTTCATCGATTGAACACTGTCTATCAACCATGAATTTGATCTGATCGCAATGTTTTTTTATCCGCTTTCTCTTACAGCTGTTTGATTACCCGGTCAAAATCGCTCTCAAAGAGACGGTCCTGCACAATGCGGTACTTTTCAACTTCACCCTTGGCATGGGTCTTGGCCGGCCTGGCAGTCACCTTGCCGGGGCACAGGGCAAGATTATAATTGTCGGTCTCGCAACAACCCGCTCGACGGACGTGTGTCATGTTGTAACTTGTTGATTTTATTGGGTGGCATTTGAAGCCTTTCGGGTTGTTACGGGTTCATCATAATTGAAAGGGAAGGGGCCGGATTATTTTAATCCCCCAGGGCCGCACCTCCGCCTGATAGACAAGAATCCGCACCCCCTGCCCATGGACCGCGGCCAGGGTCTCGGCATAGAGCGGATCGATCCGGGCGGCCGGGGTAAAAGAACGGGCATCCATCCGCTGGACGCAGAAAAAAACCGCGGCATCGTGTCCGGCCTGCTTCAAGGCCAGCAGTTCATGGAGGTGCTTGGTGCCCCGGGCAGTGACCGCATCGGGAAATTTTGCAATATCGCCATCCACCAGGGTGCAGTTTTTCACTTCCACATACATGGTGCCGGCAGCCCGGGTCAACATGAAGTCGAGCCGGGTATGGGACGAGGTTTTCACCTCGGCAACAATGTGTTCCACCGGACCGATCTCGGTCACTATCCCCCGGGCAAGGGCCTCCCGGACCAGCTGGTTGGTACGGGCGGTGTTGATCCCCACCCAGGTTTTTTTTATACGCACCATCTCCCAGGTATGGGGATATTTACGCCGGGGATTGTCGGAGCGGGAGAGCAAAACCGGGCTGCCCGGCAGGGCACAACCCAGCATGCTGCCGGAATTGGGGCAGTGGACGGTTATCCTGCCGCCGTCCATAAGTTCCACGTCGGCCAGGAACCGTTTATAGCGCCGGAGCAAAATAGCCGGTTCCAAAGGGGGATCAAAATGCATAGCAGGCTTTCTCCTGTCCTGGCATGCCACGAATACACAGTCGCTACCAGAGCCTATTCTGTGCGAATGATCGTCCGGAACCAGATTTGAGATACTTCTCAAGCTCAGCCGCCTTGCTTTCATCGGAAAAGGCCAGATAGGTTATCAGCTTCCAGGGCCGGAACTTGGATGTGTGAGGTGATTGCCCGGCGTTATGGGCTGCAAGGCGTTTATTAATGTCAGAGGTCAGCCCGACATAGCGTTGCCTTGGATGGTTCTGACTCTGCAGGAGGTAGACGTATTTCATTATCCCTCTGTGTCAATGTAAGTGAGACACCTACCCCTCAATAAATTTATGCGGCTGATTTTACCGAAACCGGTTACCGTTTTGTGGAGTACAAGGATGGCAGTTGGCAGAAATTGAGTTCGAGTAGCGATGAGATCCTGCTGCCCCACACTCTGCCTGATGGGTTTCGGTTCAAGCTGAACCTGGCCGGTGAAGAGGTTGATTTCGGCAAATCTGTACTCGATGAAGATGAAAAAAATAAAACTCCCACCGGCATCTTCCTCCTCTCCAGCGGCGATATTACTCCCTTTGAGATTACAATCATTGACCGCTGTTCCGGCAAAAACCGTATCCTTTCCAACTTGGAGGACGGTTGCATTAGACTGATTTCAGGTCAATCTTCTCTCGCTGCAACAAATCGTTAAGCAACGTCCGGCGTATCTATTGCATTTCGGGATGCGGGACCGGTGTTCGCTTACGGCTGCATACCGGGTTCGCCGGCAGGCGCTATCAACACGACAGCTCACCTCACACTATTTTTTTTCGCCTTTCATAGGTCTCAAGGAGCTTCCACAGGACAACCGGGATGTCCTTAAGCACGGCAAACGGCACCTCGTATACACTGGCCGGTTCCGCGACCACCATCCGGTCATCCGTTTTCTCGTTGAAAAAGGCCGACTCCTCGCCGAAAAAATCACCGGACCGCAGGGTTTCCCTGATCCTGCCGGCCGCAGTCCTGGCCAGTGCGCCGTTCTTTATCAGATAGATGGCAGACGGATCGATTTTTTCCAGGGGCTCGCCGCTATGGTAATAATTGCTGAGTTCCATCTTTTCCGCGATCGTTCCCTGGACCGGCGGTGAAATCGACTCCCCGAACAGCCATGTCTTCTGGAGAAACTGCCGGTTCTCATGGAGCCGCTCAATCTGTCGATACATCCGGTTCTCCTTGACGAACTGGGCGTACGAACCCACCGGCAGGAGCAACGCCTGGATGTAACTGATGGAACGGTAGGTCGCGTTGGTCCGGAAGCCGTGCAGCCCCGAATACTCGCCGATCAGGCCGCCGGCGGAAAGGATACTGTAGATCCCCTCCTCTTCGTTGATCATCTCCGCATTCCCGGAAAGCAGCAGGAAAATATCCTTGTTCACCTCGCCCCGACGCAGGATTATGGAGCCGGGATTGTATTCAACGATCCTGTTATTGAGCAGCTTGGTCAGGTTATGGACCGGCACCTTGTCAAAATAGGCCCTCAGAAAATTGCTCGCAATCGACCGGATGGTGTTTGAATAATCGGGAACCAGGACGTCCACCGTTCCAAAGGGAGCGCTGGAGCCTATTTCCTTCTGCCTGGTGGTCAGGGGCACGGCGGTATGGGCCAGGATGATTCTATCGGAGGGATCTTCCTTGAAATCCTCGGTCGTGCCGTGGATCATCCCGGCGCCGATATCTATTTTCTTCAGCGCAACCGGATGCAGACACTCCTCCTTGACCGTTTCAAAAAATTCCCGGGTGACCCCGGGCTCTGTCGGCTCCTTGGCAATCATCCCCTCAAGGACCTGCAGGGAGATAATATCGGCAAGATGGGCATAGGTAAGATATGCACCGTCCCAGAAGGTCCGGAAGAACATAACGGTTGTTTCCACCGGATGGGGCGACAGGACCGGCCGCACCTCCAGGCCGTTGATGTTGTTCCAGACCCCGAGTTCCAGATCGTGGACATCAAAATAGGTGTAAAAATCCTCTTCATCAGTGTTCAGCAACGCCGCCAGCTTCTTGAAAACCGAGGTCCGCACCAGGGGGGTGGCAAAGTATTTCACCTTGTGATCGCTTCTGACCAGGGTGGTCAGCCCGGCGAAATGATCATCATGGCAATGGGTATGGAAAATTCCCTTGACCTCATTCACCCCGATGCCCAGGGCCATGAGCGCGTAGGCCATGTTGGGACCGGCGTCGATCAGGTACACATCGCCCTGGTACATGAGTATGCTGGACATGCTGGGGCGGTTACTGTCCCAGCCATCCCCCTGACCGGAGTGGATGACCGCGAAATATTCCCTCTCGATTTTTTGAAACCCCAGCGGATAGGGGGAGCGATAGGTCTGGAACGGTCTCAGGTTGAGGTCCACGCTGACCGATTCGCCCTGGTACTCGATCTCAAAAACATTTGTCCGCAGCCGCTTGATAAAGACATCATTTCTGATCTCAACCAGACTCTCCTTGACAACAAGCCCGTCCAGCAACTCCCCGGTCTTCCTCAGGGCCCCGAAGGCAAACCTGAGTTTCATCCGCATCACCATCTTCGCCAGGTCCTGGTCGGCACCGGCGTCGAGCAGTTCCTGTTCGGAAACAAGCCCGTAATTCCCCCGATATATATATTCAAGCTGGGCGCTGATCTGCTTTTCCGCGCCGATCAGCAACGGCTTTACACCCCTGTTGTTGGGATGGTTGGGAATGATCATCCCCTGCCGGTACAGCATCTGCAGAACAGGAAATTCCGCCAGGTTGGAAAAACGGCCGTTCTGCAACATAAGGTCGGAGAGCAGGATGGCGTTCGGTCCGGTTTCAAACCGGCAGCCCTCTTTTTCAACCGGCATGATCAGGCCGCGCTGGATCAGATGCTTTACCGAGTCTTCCGGACAACCGCAGAGGATATAAAGGTCGGCCTCGGGAACGGCAACCCAGTAAATGCCCGGCGTAACTTCCAGTTTTATTATTCGCTCCATAACGATCATCCCCCTGTTTCAGGTTTCAGGTTTCAGGGTGCAGGGTGCAGGGTGCAGGGTGCAGGGTGTCCTCTCAGTCGGAGAACTCCTGCAGTTGGAAATCAATTGCCTCCACTTCCTCGGCAAACTCCTCCCCATACTCAAGGATCATGTCGTTGTCAGCATGGTATTTCCAGTTCACCACCACCCGGTGTCCCTGCCTGGCTGATTCTTCCAGCTTGTCGAACAGGTCCAGCAACACCCTTGACGAGCTGCTGTTGAAATATACCAGTTCAATGTTGACCTGTGTCGACCCGCTCCCCGCATCGGCAAGGTACTCATCCAGCCACGCAAAAAAGGGCGCATAAAATTCGGCCGCGTTTTCAGGATAGGCCTCACCCTTGATCGTAAGAACCCTGTTCGTTGACTCAAAGGATATCTCCGGGGTATTTTTGGTGGCTGCGATCATAATGTCTTTCATGATTTTCCGGTCTCCTCCTCCCGCACGACTCAAATCCGGTCGATGTTTTTGTTGCGCTGACCCCTAGATCACGGTCTTTAAGGAAAAAAACGACGCCGACTCCCGGACCGGGGTGAAATCGAACAGGATCGGCGTACTGGCCCTTCTCGCCAGCTCAATAATCCCAAGTCCGGCTCCCCTGCTGTCCCGGTCCGGCGTCCTGCGGCGTTGCTCCTTAACGTATTTTTTAAGTTCATGTTTATTCATCTTCTGTAACATCGACAGCTTGTCGCGCAGACGATCGATCTTGCTGTTGTCGATCAAGTTGCCGCCAACCACGTAATAATGGCCCTCTTCGTGGCCGACTATAACCACTCCCCGTCTCATTTCCTTGTCATCGTTGCCGGAACCAGTGCCGACAACAACCTCAAAGGAGTAGTACAAAATATTCTGGAGTTGTTCGACCACTGCGGCAAACACCTTCAGCCGGGTTGATGATTCAACCTCGTCGATCTGCATTTTATGCCTGACGATATCTGCAATTTCGACAACAAGATCGTGTGAGATCAAACCGTTATAGTATAAGATAATCCCTTCACGGTCAAACGCGCTCTTCAACGTCACCAGGTTATCAACCATCATTTATCACCTCAGGTTATCTGTTCCGGCTCCATCGTGCCGCCCGTGGGTCGGGTCACTGTCCATTGCGCAACGGCGCAAGGCCGATAAAGGAAACATCGTCTCTTCTATCCTCATCATTCTGGTACTCGGTGAACGCCGTCAGCAGGAGTTCCCGTTGCCGGTTTAACGGCAGTTGCCAGTTGCGCAGGAGAACATCAAAAAGGCGCCGCTTGCCAAAGGGCAACCGCCTTTGCCCGCCGACCTGGTCGGTCACCCCGTCGGTGCCCAGGTAATAGACCGCCCCGGTCTCCAGCGAAATCCGGTGATTCGTAAACCTGAAATCAGGATCCGAACGGATGTAGCCGAGGCTCTGCTTGTCCCCCCTGATCTCATGAATTTCGGAATCAACGATATACCACAGGGGGATTTTGGCGCCAGCAAAGGTCAGGGTCCGGTTTTCGGTGTTGACAAAACAGATGCCCGCATCAAGGCCGTCGTCGGAAGAAAGGGAGTCCGCCTCCCCCTGGTTCAAGGAATTTTTGACAACAGTGTTCAAAACGCCGAGCAGCCCGGCGGGATCAGCCGGATCGTTTTCCTTGAGAATGGTTTTACAGGTGGAGCCGACAATCATGGTCACAAAGGCCCCGGGAACTCCATGGCCGGTGCAGTCCATCACCGCAACCAGATACCCGTTGGCAAACCTTTCAAACATGAAGATATCGCCCCCGACAATGTCCCTGGGCTGCCAGATGATGAAATTATCCAGGTAACGACACATCTCCACGGTATTGGGCAGCAAAGACTGCTGGATCTTCTCGGCATAGCGGATGCTTTCAAGGATCTTCTTATTGGCGAGATCCAGTTCATCAAAATTCTCCTGGAGTTGCGCTGTCTTCTCAATGACTTTCTCCTCCAGGGTTTCATTGAGATTTTTCAAGGCCGATATCTGGGCCATGATCTTGTCGCCCATCCCGGCAAGCACGTCGGTCACCTGGCGAAACTCGGTAAACCGCACCCTCTGTTGCGGCGCCTCGTAATTCCCCTCGGCATAGGAGCCGACAATCCGGCCGAGGGACTGGATGGGGGAGGCCAGCCAGCGGGCAACAGCATAGGAAATAATCAGCAGAACAATGCCCCCGGCCACGAGAAAGGCCACCAGCGTCATTATGGTTCTATTGACCGCGGCAAAACGTACCGCGTGGGGTTCGGCGACCCGGAGCAGATATTCGAGTCGCTGGTTGTTGCCCGAATCACCGATGAGCAAAGGGGTCTCACTGGATATCTCCCTGGCCCTTGGCAAAGAATCAGCCACCCGGTCCCCGGCGAGCATGGTGTCCCTGCCCTTGAGGATGTCAATGGACACTGAACCTCCGGCGTTACCCGCGGCAAAATCGGCAAGCCCGGCAACCGGAATAATCGCCGCCAGGGCCCCTCGGTTCTCGCCCGCCGCATCTATCAACGGCACCAGCAGCGCCAGCCCGTACGGGCTTTGCACCCGGTCGGCGGAGACATCAGCGGGTCCGGCCGTTGCCTTGATGTTCCGCTCCAGGAAGCGGCGGCCCTTAAACTCAACAAAAAAGAACGGGGGCTCGCCGTATTCGAATTTCCGGGCCAGCAGCGCCTTGATATCCGTCTTGATCGGAGCAGGGGCAATGGAGGCCATGGACTCGGGAACGGCCTCGATCACGTTCCCGTCACCACCCAGCAGATAGATCGCCGAGACCAGCGGGGTATCGGCAATGAACTGCTGCATGAACTCCACGGCCCGGTAGCTGGCCGAGGTCCGGATGCCGAAGGGCGATTTGGCGGTGGCCAGAACCACGTCTGGGTTTGCGCCGATATCGAGAATCCGGGAGGTGGCCAGATCGAGTTTATGGTTAATATCGCTGGCAACGCTCTTTACCAGCAGGTTCAGTTCATTGTAGGCCCCGTTGCTGGTCAGGGTGTATATTTCCTTGACCAGGATCGCGGCCAGGAGGGTCACCGGCACCACGGCGGACAACAGGATAATGAGCATCAATGTTCCGCGGAAACTCCTTAACATACGGTCTCCTGAACCGCGTTCCCCGCAAGGACCGTCGCAGGGAATCGGGAACTACTGTGCCTTACAGGTAAGCGGGTCTGCCGGGCCGCCGGCGACCCCACCGGGCGCCGGGGTGGAGTGGACCTCTCCTTGATCGGCGGGTTTATATCCATAAAAACAACTAACCGTAGGAAAAGGTCAGCGACCGGGCCAGACCGTACCCTTCCTCACCGATCTTGTTCCACCAGATGGACTGTTTACGGAACGCGTTATATGAGTCATATACCCTTTTGGACAGCCCGTCGTACCGGGATACCTCCTCAACAACTTCCCGGCTCATATTGCCCAGGGATGCCAGGACCTTGTCCGGAAAACGTTTCAACTGGACCTTGTGTTTGGTGACCAGCGTCACCAGGGCCTGGTTGTTATTACTGGCATAATCGGCCAGCATGTCGTTGTAGGCGGCCTTCATCGCATGACTGACAATGGCCTGCAGGTCCAGGGGCAACGCCTCGTATGCCTTTTTATTGACCATGCACTCGATCACGGTGGCCGGTTCATGCCAGCCCGGCCAGTAATAGTATTTAGCGACCTCGTAGAAGCCGGCGGCCAGGTCGTTGTAGGGGCCCACCCACTCGGTGGCGTCAATCCCGCCCGACTTAAGGGCCGCATATATCTTGCCGCCGGGCAGGTTGATCGTCTCGGCTCCGATCCTGGACAGCACCTCACCGCCCAGGCCGGGAATCCTCATTTTCAACCCCTTGAAATCATCCACCCCGGCAACGAGCTTATTGAACCAGCCGCCCATCTGCACGGCGGTGTTGCCGGCGGCAAATCCCTTGAGGTTGAACCGGGCATAGAGTTCGTCCCACAACTCCTGGCCGCCGCCATAGTTCAGCCAGCCGCTGGTCTCCTGGGCATTGAGCCCAAAGGGCACGGTACAGAAGAACTGGACCGCGGGGTGTTTTTTCTTCCAGTAATAGGGGGCGGAATGTCCCATTTCAGCCCGGCCGGCGGACACCGTGTCAAAGACGTCCAGGGCCCCCACCAGTTCACCGGCGCTGTATACCGTGATCTTGATCCGGCCGTTGCTCATCGCCTCTATGGCCCTGGCCACATAAAAGGGGCCGGCGCCAAGGCCGGGAAAATTCTTCGGCCAGGAGGTTACCATCTTCCATTCATACCGCTGCCGGGCATGGACCGCGGGCGGACCGTCAACCGCCGCGGCCAGACCCAGGGCCGCGGCCCCTGCTCCCACCTTCTTGATAAAATCTCTTCGATCCACAATGCGTCCTCCTCTTTCCGGTTATCCCCCGGCCCGGCCGTTATCCGGCCGGAACCAGGGAATCGCACCGCCCGGATGGTTAGCGGCCGGTGCGGGCCGGTACTGTAAACGCGTCCAACAGCTGCCCGGTCTCATTGTAAAAATAACACTCGATTCGATCTTTCTTTACATCCGCGACCAGAAAACCATAGGCTGACAGATATTTTTCAAAACGCATATCAGGCCGGGCCGGGGCCGAACTCAAGGGTGCGCTGGCCGCACCCACCACGCTCTCCACCATCCCGGTCCCCGGACCGGAGCCGCCGGCCGGATTGGCAGGGCCGATGTCAGCCCGCGCATAGAGATGTTCGTGGGAGGCAAAAACAACATCCACCCCGTCGGCCGCCAGAATCCCGGCAACCGCGTCCCGGTTCGCGGGGTGGGCATGGAGACTTTTCCGATCTTTATAATGCGGTCCGACCGGGTACAGGGGGCAGTGGGTGAAAAAGATGGTAAAGGTTGACTCGTCCCGGGCAAGATCCTGTTCAAGCCACTCACGGTTGGGCCGGTTGATAAAATATTCAAATTGCTTTTTGCGCTGCACGAACTCGGCCGGATCGATCTCGCTGTTGTCCGGCCCTTCATGGCTGGTAAAGGAAGTAACCGTGACAAAATGGGTGTTTTCACGGGTAAAGGAATAGCTCACCCCCCCATAGCCGGCAGGCCCGTTTGCCGGGTTGTCCGCCCGGAAATACTCGTTGAACTTTGAGATATAGCAGATCTCGCCGGCCGGGCACCGTTCCTTCTGGTCAATGATATGGTTGCCGGGGGTGGTATAAAGCTTGATATTCTTTGCCCGGAGCGGTTCCTCGAAAATGGCCCGCCAGCGGGCGATCTTTTCCGGGGCCTTGGTAAAGGTTGTTTTTGCCACCATATCGCCGTTGAATATGACAAAATCAGGTTTCGGTTCCAGGGCCAGGATATGGCCGACCACCTGGACAAGCAGTTCCTCTTCCAGGTAAACCGGCGGATCGGTCTTGTAATTACCGCGGGAATCCCCGGTAAAGACGAACCTGAAAAGGGTGGCGTCAGGATCAACAACAGCCTGTCCCTGGTTCCGCGGAACAGGCGCGCAGCCCGAAAAGGTCAGCAGGATGAGGATGATCAGACCCGGCCAGCGGTAAGGGCGGGACCGAGCCCGCCCCGGCGGCGGAACAGCCCCGCGTCCTGCTGGCACCGTATCAACCGCATCCGGCCGGCGGCCGGTCAACTTTCCTCTCCTGGCCGGAAAAAATCTACCTCGCATCATTATCGTTACCTCCTGATCTTGCCGGACCGGCTGGCGCCAAAAGACCTTTTAACAGGTCCTGTTCCAGAGTGACGACTTGAAGTAGCAGCATAAATATGGTTACTTCCTCCAAGACAACGGATAGTAGACCAGGAGTAAATAGTTAATGTCAAGGTAGAAAGGAGGATCCCCGTTTGTCCGAAACCAAGCGGTTCCCACATTTGAGAGGTGATCTGCTCGGCGGAGTAACCGCAACCCTGACCCCTCTGCCCAAGGCGATGGCGCTCGGGGCCCTGGTTTTCGCCCCCCTGGGCCTGGAGTATATACCCCTGGGCCTGGTGGCCGGACTGGTCAGCCTGGTGGTCTCCAACATAAGCGGCGCCCTGGTCGGCGGCATGCCCTTTATGAACAATGCCCCCTATTCACTCTCCTCTTTCATGCTGCTGGGTGCGCTGCAACTGATTATTTCCAGCCTGGGAGGGGTCCACGGCGATCCGCGGCAGACATTCACCGCATTGGCCTTGTTGTTTCTTACGGTTTTCACCAGTGGACTGTTTCAGATTCTGTTCGGTGTTCTTCGCATCGGCAACTTTGCCAAGTATATCCCCTACCCGGTTGTTGCCGGCCTGCTCAACGGCAGTGCGATCCTGATTGCCGCTTCCCAGCTCAATGTCATGCTGGGTCTTCCCGACCGGCTCAAACTCTCAAGCTTTGTCTCGGATCTCGGCCAGACCCAGGTGCTGACCCTGCTCATCGGACTGATCGTCTGCCTGTCGATCTGGGCCGGGGCAAGGTTAAGCAAGAAAATTCCCGCCCCATTTTACGGAATCATCACCGGTACGGCCGCCTACTATCTCTGCCTGATGATGGGATACCGGGACTCCCTCGGTCCGGTAATCGGCCCCATCCCCGGCACCGTTCCCCTGCCCCGCTATGCCCCGGAATTTCTCCACCTGCTGACCTCCGGCCAGCATCTCTCCCTTATCGGCGACCTGACCCTGATGGCCCTGGGCATATCCGCCGTTGTCTCGCTTCGTTCCCTGGTCGTCTGTACCGCCGGCGAGACCCTGACCCAGGAACGGTACAACGCCAACCGGGAGCTGATGGGCCAGGGGGTGGGCAACATGCTGGGCGGCATGTTCGGGGGCATCACCACCGCCGGGAGCCTGCCCAGCACCCTGGCCAACTACCAGTATGGCGGCCGGACCGCCTTTTCCCGGGTGGTGAGCGGTTCTTTCATTCTCCTGGTCCTGTTGTTTCTCCATCCGCTGGTGGCAAAACTCCCCACCGTGGTCCTGGCCGGAATACTGGTAATGATCGCCATCAGATCCCTGGACAAATGGAGCCTGCAACTCATCCCCGGCATCAAACCGGCGCTGGCCGCCGGTGACAACCGGCCCCTGATCAACGGGCTGGTCGTCCTGCTGGTCACGGTCACCATCGTTGCCTTTGGTGTTTTCGAGGCCCTGGCCGTGGGGCTGGTTGTCTCCGTCTTCCTCTTTATCCTCCAGATAAGCAAATCCATAATCCGGCGCGAGGTCTCTGGCAACGATATCCGCTCGAACACCCAGCGGGCGGAAAAGGAATCCGCCCTGCTGGAGGCGTCGGGTTCGAATATTCAGGTCCTTGAACTGGAGGGTTCCCTGTTTTTCGGCACAGCGGACAAGATCGCCGCCCGGGTTGAAGAATTTTTCAGCAAGGAACTGGGGTTTATCATTATCGATTTCAAGAGGGTTTCGGAGATTGACAGCACCGGGGCCAAGATAATGAAACAACTGTTGACCAAATGTCTGAAGCACGGCCTGGAACTCTACTTCAGTTCCGTGATCTTCAGCGGGGCGAACCAGGCCCACCGTGAACTCCGGAATATCCTCAACCGGGCCGAACGGCGAAGCTACTGCTTTCCCGATATGGAGATCGCCCTGGCGGTGGCGGAGGACAGACTGCTGGACAAATTGATCGGCGATGGCCGTTATGACCGGGAAATACCGGTCAACGAAATCGACGCGATCAAATCCATCCCTGCCGGGGAACTTGCCCGGATCCACCATTTCTTTGAAAAAAAGAGTTTCAAGAACCTGGACGTCATTGTCCGTCAGGGGGATGACGACCAACGCCTGTTTCTGATTGTCCGCGGCCGGGCCCGGGTGATGTACAACCTGCCGGCCGGCCCGGCCCTGAGACTGGGGACGCTCTGCCCGGGAACCGTTTTCGGCGAGATGGCCGTTCTGGACAAAGGGCTGCGTTCCGCGGATGTGATTGCCGTCGGCAATGTCACCTGTTACTGCCTGACCCGGGAGGCCCTTCTCCGGATAAATGAGAAATACCCGGCAACGGGGTACAGCATCCTTGCCGGGCTCGGCAAGGAACTGGCAAGGCGGCTGCGACTTAGCAATAAAATAGTACTCAATCTGAAAACGTGAGTGAAGAGGGTGCAGGGTGCAATCACTGCTGCGGTTTTTTCCCGTCCTCCGTCCTCTGTCTTCTGGCCTCTGAAACCTATCGGACTACAAAGGAAATTTTGCCGAAATCGCCGTAATCGGCCAGGTATGCTCCGGATTTTCCGGGCCGCATCTTGCCCAGGGCCCCGGTGATGATGATATGGCCGGGCTCGATCCTGTAGCCCTGCTCCACCATGGTATTGATCAACCACAAGGCGGCCCGCCACTGGTCGCCCATCGCATCGGAGCCCTTGCCCGCATTGATCTCAACGCCGTTGTAAAGGAGGCGCACGGAAACAGCGTTAGGGTCCCAGGCAACCGGTGGACGGTGGCCTACTATGAACTGGGCCGCGGCCACATCCGCGGCAACGATGTCAACTCCCTGCAGCTTCTTCATGTCGGCAAAACCCAGATCCGGCAGTTCGATAACCGGCAGGATCGTCTGGATCGTGTTTTTCAGTTCGGTAACGTCCTTCAACGGCGCGACAACCGGCCGGTTGACCATGAAACCGACCTCTGTTTCGATCATCAGCTTGTTAAAAAGCGACAGATCAATGACCGGGGTCCCTTTTTTCATGCCAGAGGCAAAAAGCACCCCTGCCAGGGGGGCATTGACCCCGAATTTTTTCTGGCCCGCCTTTGAGGTCAGGCCCCCTTTAAAGCCGGCGATACGGTCATGGGCCAGCCTTTTCTCCACATAGGCATGCTGGACCCCGTAGGCGGCATCCATATCCATGTCAGGATACTGTGCCGAAAGCACGGGAATCGGCGCGTTCCGCCGGTGGGCCTGGAGCAAAAGATCTGCCTTTTTATTGCCGTTGCCGCCCGCACAGGAGGCAAGGGCAAGACAAAAAGTCAATAAAACAAGGATAACGAGTCTGCCGCTTTTCATGTTTTCACTCCTTACTGTCTGTCCAGCGATGAGGATTCCCGGAGTCTCACTACGTTCGCCTGCCTGCCCAGGCACAAGCTATTCAGTTTCCGGCCGATGGTCAATGTTTTTCCCGGGATAGTTGTCTGTCCAGAAAGGGCCATTTCCGGATGGGCACGGGATAGCGGCCGTCGAGCCCCATGATCTCGTCAGGCCGGCGACAATATGGCCGGCAATACCGCCTTATCATTGTACAGGATATTTGAGCTGTACCCTGATCCTTGTTTGCAGCCGGCTGCAAACTATGTTATCTGAAAAGGTTACTCTCGTTTCCGGCCAACTGCTAACCCTGAATCACCGGATGCACCTTGCCGTGGTGATCAGTGGCTGACCAGAGCCTGTCGGACACCGGCTGTTCACCAGGGGCATGAAAGATGTAGTTCCCCGATCCCGGTAATCCTTCAGCGGGAAGCGAGCTTGGAAAAACAAGGGAAAGGCAGGCGCAGGGATTGTCCTGTTAGCTGGTGTAGCGCCCTCCTGTTAACATTGTCGGTCTCGCAACAACCTGCTCGACGGACGTGATTCGTCTTGTAACTTGTTGATTTTATTGGGTGGCATTTGAAGCCTTTCGGGTTGTTACGAGTTCATCAACATTGATTGCGGTTTTTTTACGAGGTTGTCATGACCCAGGGAACGGAAAATATGATTGCCACCTGCCCCAAATGCCGGGCCAGACTGAAGGTCCCCCTGGAGAAGGTCCGCACCGGGGACGTCCGGATCAGGTGCCCGCGGTGCGATAGCGTACTGCGGGTCAAGCGACCGGTGACCGGCCCGGCCAAGGCGGCCGGGAAAACTCCGCGGCCCGGCGGCTCCGATCAGCAGCCCGCCGGCCGGCAGCCGGGCGGCAGCAGCCCGAGAAGATTCCAGCGGTTCCCATTCAAGAAAAAGATCATGATCGACAACGCCATCATGATCAATGGGATCGATATCAGCGAAGGCGGCCTGTTCGTGTATACCGGCCGTTCATTCATTGTCGGCAGCAAGGTCGGGGTGGCCCTGCCCCTGCCCGGCGGTGATCTTGAGGTCCATGCCACGGTGCAGCATAACGAGCCCGGGGTGGGCATGGGGTTGCAGTTTGTTGATCTGTCCCCGGAGCAGTTGGCCCGTCTCAGGAAATACTTTGCCGAACTGTCCGCCAATGACGCCGCGGCCATGGAAAAGAGAAAAACAGTCCTCCTGGCCGGCGGCAGCGAGATGGCGCGACGGATTACCAAGGGCAACCTGATGCTGGAGGGCTATGCGGTGTTCGAGGCCATGGATACCAAGGAGGTGATGCGCAAGATCAGTTCCCAGATCCCTGATATCATCGTCATCGACTGGCAGGAAAAGGCCCTTGACGGAGCTGATCTGCTCGCCCGGTTGCAACGAAGTCCGAAATGGCGCAGGATCGCCAAGGTGGTGGTGTCCGCGGTTACCGACAAGGCCCTGCAGCAGCGGGTGATGGCTGCCGGCGCGGACCGGTTTCTGGCCAAGATGGATACCCCGCCGGTCAAGCTGGCCGAGCGGATCAAGGAGATCGCCGCGGCCAGGGACTCAGGCGGATAGCCGGGCCGCCGGCAGGAAACGCCGTCTCCTGTTGTTTATATGAAAGTCGTCACCAAGCGCTGGCCTTGCCATGCTGGTTACGCGATGTACGGGCCCGAGGTCTCGGTCTCCTTGCTGTTGCCGCCGGTCCAGTCGGTATGAAAGAATTGCCCGCGCGGCCGGTCGACCCGCTCGTAGGTATGGGCCCCGAAAAAGTCGCGCTGGGCCTGGAGCAGGTTGGCCGGCAGCCGCTCCCGCCGGAAGCCGTCGTAAAAGGCCAGGCCGCTGGTCATGGCCGGCAGGGGGATACCGGCCATGACCGCCCGGGCCACCACCCGCCGCCAGGCTGCCTGGGCGGTCTTGATCTGTTCCTGGAAATAGGGGTCAAGGAGAAGGTTGCCGAGCCGCGGGTTGCGGGTAAACGCCTCCTTTATCTTGTTCAGGAACGCGGCCCGGATAATGCACCCGCCCCGCCAGAGCAGGGCGATGCCCCCGAAATTGAGATCCCAGCCATAGCGGTCCGAGGCCTGCCGGAGGAGCATGTAGCCCTGGGCATAGGAGACTATTTTGGCGCTGTACAGCGCCTGGCCGAGATCAGCGACAAAAGAGCGGCGGTCAACCTCGATCTCCGGCAACGGGCCGGCCAGGATGCCGGCCGCTGTCACCCTTTCCTCCTTGAGCGTTGAAAGAAAGCGGCTGAAAACCGCCTCCCCGATCAGGGTGAGCGGGGTGCCGTACTCCAGGGCGGAGGAGACCGTCCACCGGCCGGTTCCCTTCTGGCCGGCCGTGTCCAGGATAAAATCCACGGTGGGCCCGTCCTTGCCGGTATGGGCCAGGATGTCCCGGGTGATCTCGATCAGGTAGGAGTCCAGTTGGCCGCGGTTCCATTGGTCGAATACCCGGCTCATCTCAAGCAGAGACATGCCCAGTCCGGAACGCATCAGATCATAGGTCTCGCAGATCAACTGCATGTCCCCGTATTCAATGCCGTTGTGGACCATCTTGACGAAATGACCGGCCCCGCCTTGCCCCACCCAGTCGCAGCAGGGCGTGTTGTTGTCCGCCCTGGCGGCAATGGCCAGGAAGATGTCCCGGATATGGGGCCATGCCCGGGCCGAGCCGCCGGGCATGATCGAGGGGCCGTGGCGGGCGCCCTCCTCGCCGCCGGAGATGCCGCAGCCGACAAAGAGCAGCCCCCGGGCCTCCAGGGATTCGAACCGCCGGGCCGAGTCGCGATAATAGGAGTTGCCGCCGTCGATGATGATATCGCCCGGCTCCAGCAGGGGCACCAACTGGTCGATGACCGAGTCCACGGCCCGGCCCGCCTTGATCATCAGCATCACCTGGCGGGGTTTTTTTAATCTGCCGATCAGCTCCGCCGGGGAAGAGGCGGGAATCACCCCGGTACCACGGGCCGGGCCGGTGATAAAGGCATCGGTCCTGGCCGCGGTCCGGTTGTACACCGCCACGGTAAAGCCATGGTCGTCCATGTTCAATACCAGGTTCCGGCCCATGACCCCCAGGCCGATCAGGCCGATGTCAGCCCTGTTTTTCATGGGTAATCTCCTTGGGAAAGTCAACAGCCACCGTCTGAAAACGGTGGGTTAACTTAACGACTGAAAGTCGGGATACGGGTCCAAGACCCGTTTTTGACGTGCTCGTGCTCGTGAACGTGAACGTACTCGTACACGAACATAAGTGCCTTTGGCGAACGACACATTTATCGAGCGACTCTCCCTGATAATCCATCCTGCTTGCTCGCAACATATTTATTTTTTTCTTGTCTCGTTCACGTTTACGTTCACGATCACGTTCACGAGCACGAAGTAAAAAAACTCTTCCCTTCCAACCGAATTCCATTGGAAGTGATAAATCTACCCGCCTAAAGACGGTGGCTTTAACCTTAACTGGGAAAGTCAACAGCGGGATTGCAGCAGGCTAAGGCACGGAGTTGTCGCGGCTGCGCGGAAACCGGCATTGGGGTGCGCGCCGAGTCCGGTCCGGACGGCCGGACCCTGTGTATCATGAAAACACTTAATCAACAGGGTTCAAATGCGTCAAGGGAATAATCACCTGCCTAATATGACGGGTGGAGCGGTAAATGAATGTTGACTGACCGGGCCGGTCGGGATAAGTAGTTATCTGGTCTCCGGCTGGACACGAGTTGAAAAAACCGTTATCAAAACAGGAAAGCAACAGGGGGAAAGATGACCTTACATCAGAAATTCATTCAGGTTGCCAAGCAGTTTGGCGACAAGCCGGCCATTATCGATTGCTCCGCGGACAAACGGGTCTCCTACTCGCGGGCCCTGATCGCCGCCCTGATGCTCTGTGACGAGTTCAAGCAGTACGAGGAGGGGTATATCGGAGTCATGGTCCCCACCTCCGCCGGATGCGCCCTGGCCACCCTGGGCCTCTTGATGAGCGGCCGGGTGCCGGTGATGATCAACTACTCCACCGGCGCGGCCCTGAATGCCGAGTATGCCCGGGAAAAGTGTGACTTCAAGACAATAATCACCTCCCGGGCGCTGCTGGAAAAGATCGACTGTCCAGAGATGCCGGGCATGGTCTTTCTTGAGGATATCATGGCCGGGATGGGTACGGCCAGGAAGCTGAAGGCGGCGGTGAAGGCAAAGATGCCGCTTGCGCTCCTGGCCCGGATGGTCCATCAGGGCGACGATGAGGATAATGTTGTTATTCTTTTTACCAGCGGCAGCGAGAAGGCGCCCAAGGCAGTGCCGCTCACCCACCGGAACATCACCGCCAATATCAAGAGCCTCACCGACCGTTACGGACTCAACGATCAGGACATCTTCCTGGCCAACCTGCCCTATTTCCATGTGTTCGGCCAGACCGCCAACCTCTGGGCCCCGCTTTACCACGGGATGACCCTGGTCAGCTACGCCAATCCCCTTGATTATAAAACCATCTGTGAGATCGTCCGCAAGGAAAAGACCACCCTGATGGTCGGCACCCCGAGTTTCTTCTGGGGCTATGTCCGCAAGTCCGAGCCTGGTGATTTTGCCAGTGTCCGGCTGGCCCTGTCCGGGGCTGACAAGTGCCCGGACGCCCTGCGCGAGGAGTTTATCAAGAAACATGACATGTCCCTGTTCGAGGCATACGGCGTTACCGAGACCTCACCGGGTATTTCCGGCAACTCGGCGGAATTCAACCGGCCGGGCAGCGTGGGCAAACCCTTCAAAGACGTCCAGGTTCGGATCGAGAACCTGGATACCGGCGAGGAGTGCGCAGTGGGCGAGGAGGGCAAGATCATGGTCAAGGGCGACCTGGTGATGAAAGGCTATCTGGGCGATATCGAGGAGACATCGAGGCATATGCGGGCCGGCTGGTATGACACCGGCGACATGGGGAGGATGGACGAGGACGGCTATCTCTGGCATACCGGCAGGCTTAAGCGGTTTGTCAAGATCGGCGGCGAGATGATCTCCCTGGTCCGGGTGGAGAATGTGCTGGAGAAATTTCTGCCCCGTGATGTTCTCTGCTGCGTGGTGGGTATCCCCGACGCCTTGAAAGGGTCAAAAATTGTCGCCGCGGTGACCGAGCCGGTGGACACCAAGGAGATTACCAGGAAGATGGCGGAAGAGCTGCCGGCCATTGCCATGCCCAGGATGTTTCATGTTATTGAGGAGTTTCCCAAGATGGGCAGCGGCAAGATAGACTTCCGCACCATAACCGAGATGGTGCGGCACGCCTTTGCCGACAATGAGACTGCGGAAGTCGGGGCAAAAACGGCGGGGAAGAAGTTCCGACGCCCAGGACGGTCAGGGCCGGGTAATTAATACCCATCCCGGAATGTGCCGGGTAATAACTATACGGTCAATGGGACCGGCCGGCCGGTCGAAAAAGGAAGGACGACTTTTCCGGTGATGTTGTTTTTTTGTCGGAAAAGCTTGCGGTTACGGCGGTCCCGGGTCCCGGCCCCGAAGTCGGGCCAGGGTCTGGCACGGTTTGTGTAATAGTTCGGGGCAAAGAAGATTTCCCGATTTTCTTTTTCCCTCCCTTCCCCTCTTGAAACCCCGGCCCGCTTATCGGGCCGGGGTTTCTTGTTGCTCCGCCGGTTTATCTTTATCCTTGGGCAGAATCGGGCTCAAGATTCGAAACGGCAGGAGCAGGGTATCCCTGACCATCTCAATCACCGCATCGCCGATGGCCTCCGGCGGCAGCAGGGTAATCTTCGGCTCTTTTATGTTTCCTTTGACCCCCACCGGAATGGTGACCACGGTGGCATTTTTGCCGCCGATGATCCGTCCGACCAGGGGGACCCTGGCCAGAATGGCGTCCAGGGTTTTGAGCGGCGCGATCAGAATGGTCAGGTCGGAGTCCAGGGTGGCCAGGTCCAGCCGGCCCCGGCCAAACAGATTGAGCCCCTGGCCGCGGATCACCGCCCGGTCGATGACCAACTCGTTGTTATCAATGTCAGCCTCCAGGTCCAGTTGCGAGTAGGCCAGCCCCTTGCCGGAGTACTGTCCCGTGGTAACGAACAGGTCGGTGATGTTGACTACCTTGAAGATCTGCGAGAGAAGGCGCATCCGGAGGATGGTCCCGTTTTCGGAATGGATGGCAACTGATTTTCCCTGCCAGCGGCCCTGGCGGCGAAGCAGCCGGGCCTGCATGGTAAAGTCCCCCTCAATCACATCCTGCCTGATCCCCAGACAGGGCAAGGTATCCTGGAAGCGGGCCGTGCCCCCTGCCGGGGTGGTTACGGTGTACTCCTGGGGCCGGTCCGGATCCGAATGATAGGTGCCGGAGATTCCAAGGCCGCACAGCCCGGCCGAGGTTATATCCATTGACAACTCCCGGCCGGGCTGGAAGCGGACCGTGCCCCTGGCCGGGGCAATATCATAGGATGGCCCGGCTCCTGTTTCACCATCAGCCGGAAACGGCGACGGCCAGAGGAGTGAATCGACCATAAAGGCCAGCCGGCCGGTGAGCGGATAGGTGGACCGGGCCATTGGTTGCGGGGCGAGGAGATCTTTAAGCCGGCTGATCGCGCGGCCGGACAGGCGACCGGCCTGGAGGGAAAGGTCAACCGCCAGGCTCTCGCTCCGCGGCATGATTGTGCCCTGGAGCGTGGCCGGCTCCCCCTCCAGCCGGAGATCCATTTTTTCCAGCACCGCCCTTGGGCCGTCGCCGAAAATCCGGAGAGAGTCAACCGCCATCAACGGGATGGCCGGATCCTGCCAGCGCCAGTTCAGCCCTTTGACGGTTGCCCAGCCGTCGAGCATGGTTGATTCGGAATCAGGGGAAACAACCCCCTGGAAGGTGCCGCTGAGATGACCGGAGACAATATTGGTAAAGAGCAGCGCATTGATGGTTGTTGCGCTGACGCTGCCGGTCCAGGCCAGCCCGAGTTGCTGGTTCCGGCCGCGGGACAGGGAAAGGATGCCCTGCTCGGTCGGGCCGGTGAGTTTCAGCTGGCGGATATCCAGGGATTCATCCCCGGCGATGAGGTCGATGAATGCGGCCGGACTTCGGGCAGCGCCGGTTCCGGCAATGATACTGCCCTGCAGCGCGGTTTTCTCCTTGTCCCAGGTTACGGTCAGATCCTGCAGGGTTGACCGGGGCTTCAGGGGCAGGCCGGCGGGCAGCAGCTTAAGCTCCTTGAGCCAGCGGAGCGTTTTTTCATTGACCAGGCCGTTGAACCGCAGGCTGCCCCGCCAGTCCGCCAAATGGTTGTGGCTGAGTTCACCGGCCACGGCCAGGGGCGCATCAAACAGGGTGACACGGGCCTGCCGGATCCGGATATCATGGTTGCTGATCCCGGCCGTGGCATGGTCCAGGCCGGCCCGGCCGGTAAAGAGCGGGCTCAGCCAGTGCAGGGCATCGGCCTCCAGTTCGAGCCGGTACTGCCAGGCATCCGGGGTCTGGAGGGGGCCGCTCACCGCGACATTCGTCAACTGCAGCGGTCCGTCCAGACCGCTTACAACCTTTGTCAGTGGCGCGGGTATCAGATCCCGGGCCAGCAGTTCAGTGAACAGCGGCCCGGAGTCAAGGTCGGCCCGGTCGGCTGTCAGGCTGAAGGTCAGGGAGTCGTCCCGGTTGACCCGGCCCGCGGCCCTGGATATTGTCTGGGCGCCGATGTTGCCGGTCACCTGGTCCCAGCTCACCCGGCCGGGGATTATCCGCAATTGGCCGCTGTCCACGACAATCGGCCAGGGCAGCCGATCATAATCTGCCCTGGCCGCCTGGATGGTGGCAACGGTCACCTCCACCTCGATATCGTCGAGCCGGTCCTGGAGCCGGAGATGGCCGCCGGCCTTGCCGCTCACATTGGAGAATCGAGCCAGTTCGGTGAGAAAATCGTTGTTGTCAATCACCCGGCCCAGAACAGCGGGCAACTCCGAAAGATCAACGTCCAGGTCCAGGTCCAGGATAAAGGGCCACGCTTGCGGATGCATCAGGTCGAGATAAAGACGCCCGTTCCAGCCGTAACTGTTGCCCAGCCGGGTCCTGAGGTCTTGGCCGGCCAGGATGCCGTTGACAATGGTAATCGGACCCTTGGCCCGGCGGAGATCAAGCCCTGCCCCTGGAACATGGATGGCGGCGTCGGCCACATCGACCTGGATTTTCAGGGCGGCCAGATCGGCCAGGCCGGTTGCCGGCCCGTTGAACCGGAAGCGGGCCTGAGCAGCGGTGCCGCCCCGGACAACATTGCAGACCGTGGCGGCGATCTTGTTCCTTGGCCACAGGGTCATGATCTTTGTTCTTATTCCGGTCAGGTCGAGATCATGTGCAGAGAGATCGATCCGCCAGTCCGGCGCTGTTGCTCCATTTTCCGTGGGGGCCGGCGAAAAACTCCGGGCCACCAGGCCCTGAAGACGAAGGGCCGGCTCCTTGATCTCCAGGTCGCGGATGGTAACCGAGAAATCCGGTCCGGCCTTGTCCACCCGGAGATCCATCTTTCCCGCGTGAAGGATGATCGATTTGTTGCCGGTTCTGACCGCCAGGGACGGACCGGCACCGGTAATTGATGCCGTAAACCGCTCAAGCCCGCTCCCCTCTAGCCGTAGCTGGAGATCAACGGGAGCAGCTGTCTTGACTACGGTGTTTCCATCCCGGCCGAGGGAGAATTCAGGGACCATGAATTCATCGGCCTCCAGCTCAAAGCCGTAATCCTGGGAAACCGGGGCAAAGGTACCCTTGATCGTCATCTGCTTGCAGAAGGGTGCCGCGGCCCGCAGGCTGATCCGGACCAGGTCCGGGCCGGTGGCAATTGTTCCCTTGACCTGGGAGAGCCGCAGGGCTCCCCGGGGAAGGGGACAGGCTGACGGTTGCAACGGATCATAGATGACCTCACCGTTTTCAATGGTGATCTTGACCCGGGGGAGAAGAGGGTCCACCCCGGCCGGTCCGGGGCCCACCGGGGCATGCAGGATGATTTTCGGATCAACCAGGTGGATGCGGCCGATTCTGGTGGTGTCGCCGAGCAGGATCCGCCAGTGGGGAAAGAGCCGTACCTCGGGCAGAATCAGGGTGGCCCGGGGATTCTTGAGAGAGGCGTCGGCCAGGGAGAGATGGGGAAACGGCAGCCAGGTCCAGCGGATCTCGGCGCAGGATACTTCACAGTTCAGTTCCAGACCCAGGCGGTCGACTATCCCGTCCCGAAGCGCGGTCAGGTGCAGAAACCGGGGGGCAAGCCCCAGGAAAACAGCGAGCAGCGCTCCGAGGACGAGGAGTTGGCGGAATCGTTTCTTCACAAGGAATTCAGCAGATCAAATGACCATGGTTACGGCCGTGGCGTCCCGGTCGTTCGGCCCGATACCTTGGTTGAGCCGTCCGGACAGCGGGCAACAATAGGAAAAGGCCGGCACCTTGGGGGAAATGCCGACCTTTTTCCAGAAGAAAGGAGATAAGAGTTATACTCTTGCCCTTTTATAATGCAACCATCGTGCCAAAGTTCAAAACAAGCTCCATGACGCATTTTTTTCTCCGGAAAACAATAGGTTCCAACCGCAGGGAGTACTATCCGGGTTGTCCCCGAAAATACAATTTTTTGTACCGCCCGACAACCCCTGACAATGCCCAGGCAAAAAAACGCTAAGAAAACAACAGGTAAGCAAAGTTCAAAAATTTTTCAGCCGTAAGGTTTCGGTAAACCCCGTACGTTTGAGGTTGGACCGGGAAAGGGGTTTTCTTATACCGAACGGTGTAGCGGACCCTGAGCCGCGGCCGTGACGGCAAAAGCGGAATTTGAAACAACTTCGGCA
>JAKITW010000031.1 GCA_021647905.1 Desulfobacterales bacterium
TTCGCCCATTTTGGCCTGCTCGAATAGCACCAGTATGCTTCGCAGTCCCAAATGAACGAATCTAAGCCACTGGTAAACGCTTACGGGCATAAGATTACCGTAAATCCGTACCCCCGGTGAACGGTTACAAACCGGGAAAACCTTGTTGCCGTGGCGCTCATGGGGGTATACTGGGTCGACACCAACACCCGTTTCCCCTTGTCCCGCCGACTTCACCGGCCGGGCAGGGTCTGTAAAGGATTATACCGATGCATACGACGCTGCTTCTCGACTACCGCAACGACTGTTGAAAGGGTATCAAAGACGTGCGGGCACGTCTCAAAAAAAGTGTACCCGGCTTCTGCTTTGCGTTTCTCTGCAACCCGGACCAGGAAAAGAGGCTCTTGAGAGTCATCGCCTATGCGGGCGGCCGGGTGACCGCCCGCCGGGAGGTCCCGGCCGGCCTGCGGATCACCGTGACCAAGACCCGAGTTCCTGGGGCTCTCCGGTCGTCCAGCCCCTGAAACAACTTGACTTTTTTTGCAATTAAAAGCAAGAAGGCATATGAGCATCCGGACGGAATATGAACAGAGACAGGGGCTGTATCTCTCACCCTATGCCTGCCCCTGCACGGCAAGCAAGGGCCGGCTGCGGCCGGAGAAGGAATGTCCCATCCGCAATCCCTTTCACCGGGACCGCAACCGGATCGTCTATTCCAAGGCCTTCCGGCGCTTAAAGCACAAGACCCAGGTCTTTCTCGCCCCCATGGGCGACCACTACCGCACCCGGCTGACCCATACCCTGGAGGTGTCGGAGATCGGCCGCACCCTGGCCCGGGCCCTGCGCCTGAACGAGGACCTGGTCGAGGCTGTCTCCCTGGGGCACGATCTCGGCCACACCCCCTTTGGCCACGCCGGCGAGACGGTATTGAACGAGTTGATCCCGGGCGGATTCTCCCATTTCGAGCAGAGCCTGCGGGTGGTTGATTTCCTGGAGAACAATGGCGCCGGTCTCAACCTCACCTTCGAGGTACGCAACGGCATCGCCAAACACTCCAAGGGATACGGCGAGGTGGTCCCCAGGGGCCGGCAGAACATGCCCGACACGGCCGAGGGCTGCCTGGTCCGCTATGCCGATATCATCGCCTACCTGAGTCACGACCTGGACGATGCCATTGCCAGCCGGGTGATCCGGGCCCGCGACATCCCGGACATCTGTATCAGGGTGCTCGGCGACAAACATTCCCGGCGGGTGATGAACATGATCCAGGGACTGCTCGACGGCACCCGGCCCGAAAACGGCGAACTGGTCTTCAACTTCCGTGACGATATCGCCGAGGCGATCCAGGAGTTGCGCAACTTCCAGTACCACAAGGTGTACCGCGCCCCGCAGGTGCACAACGAGTTTGAAAAGGGCCGCAAGGTACTGCGGGAGATATTCTTCTACTGCCTGGAAAACGCGCCGTTCCTGGAAAAAAAGATGGGCGGTTTTGCCCGAAGCAGCTCAAGGGAGCGGCGGATCGGCGATTTTATCGCCAGCATGACCGACCGCTATGCCCTGTCCCTTTACCGGCAGATCTTCGAGCCCAGGTCCCTGGTCTGAACCGCTACCTGCCAAGCGTATGATCTCATCCGGTCCGTGGCTTGGAAGCGATTGCGCTCATCAGGCCCCATAGCCAGTTGATTTTGTATTTCTCCAACGCTATCACCTCGAATCCAGCCTCGGATAACAGAATATTGCATTCCCGGGTTCCATATATCGGCGAGTGCGCTTTGTCGATCAAGCGTAGAAAGAGATCACAGATGCGGCAGGCAATGAAATCGTCGCACCAGTCGGTGATGACAAGGTGCCCTCCTGATTGCAGCACACGGAACATTTCGCTGAGTGCTTTCTCCGGGCTTCCGAAGTAGTGAAACGCGTTTGCCGACACGACCAGGTCAAAGTGGCAATCCGGGAAAGGGATGTTCTCAACCGGGGACTCATACAGTTTCACTGAACTGCCAAGCTTTGATCGCGCCACGGCAAGCATCTCCGGACAGAGGTCGATTCCAGCGAGATTCCCCGCTGGAACCTCCTTCGCAAGTTCCCGCAGAAGTGTACCTGTTCCACAGCCGATGTCCAGGACGCGATTATTCGGGAGGTTTTTGAGGCGCCGTAATGTCTCCCGGTTTGTTGCCTCCACGTAGAAGGCCCAGCGGCTGTCATATTGAGCCGCAAGTTTTGCATACTCATTTCGAACAGCATCGTGCCGCTTGTGTTTCATTTTTCCCGGGTTGGATCTTAACAAAAAAGTTAATAGTCCAAAACATGATGAACTCGTAACAACCCGAAAAGCTTCAAATGCCACCCAATAAAATCAACAAGTTACAAGACGAATCACGTCCGTCGAGCGGGTTGTTGCGAGACCGACAAAACATAGATAACCACAACGTTGCCAAGCATAATAACCGGTCAACGCCTAAAAAAACCACAAAAGATTCATATTATGAACCACTAAAAATGATGGACTCGTAACAACCCGAAAGGCTTCAAATGCCACCCAATAAAATCAACAAGTTACAACATGATACACGTCCGTCTCGCAGGTTGTTGCGAGACCGACAAAAATGATTGCTACCTGTCAAGCCAAAAATGCAGGTCGACCATCAGGAGAAAACCGAGGATGGGGTGCTGGTGAACGGTTACGGGCAGATCGTAGCGGGCGGCCCGATATCCCCTTCCGCCTCCTAGCCATACCACGCTTCCCGATGCACCCGCTCCGGGTTGAAGCGGGTGCGGGCCGGCAACTCCTCGGCCGGCCAGCCCAGGGATATACCGCAGACCGGGATGATCTCCGGGGGCAGTTTAAAAAGGTTCCGGATGCTATCCATCCGCTCCTGGCGGGGATGGACCCCGAGCCAGCAGGAACCAAGGCCAAGGGCAGTGGCGGCCAGGAGGATATTCTCCACCGCGGCACTGACATCCTGAAGCAGATAGGACTCCTGCTGGTCATGGGCCCGGGTGATATCGCCGGACACGACCAGGGCGGCCCCGGCCTGCTTGAGCATCCGGCCGTTGGGCAGGATAGCGGCCAGTTGGTCCAGGGTCTCTTGCTGCCGGACCACGACAAAATGCCAGGGATCGCGGGCCACGGCTGACGGCGCCGCCATCCCGGCGGTGAGCAGGTCGATCAGCATCGCCTCGGGAATCTCCTTATCCAGATACTTGCGAACGCTGCGCCGGGCATAGATAAACTGTAGCTTCGGGTTCATCACTGTTTCCTCCTGATCATGCTGATATTGCTCCCTTTTAACTGATGCCGGTCACCGGCTGCGGCAGTCCTTCGACCGCCCATTTCTTCCCCGGTTCCCCAGGCTGTTTCCAGATCTTAAAGGCCGGGTTGTCCTGGTCCGAAAGCCCAGGGCCGGACACGCTCAGAGATAACCCTCCTCCCTGAGGTGGCGCTGGATGTCCGCCGCTGAAAAGCCGATCTTTTTCGCCACCCGCCGGGCGTGGCTGGCCCGGGAAATGCCCGGGATCATCCGATGGGTCGGCCGGTTGCCCTTGAACTCGACCTGGATGAACCGGCCCTGGTCCGAGGCCATGAACATCTCGGCCAGTTCGTAGGAATGGGTGACCAGCAGGGTGGAGTTGTTTTTGGCGAACAGGCCGTCGAGTACGGCCACCGACTGGTCCATCCGCTCATGGGAGGTGGTGCCCTCGGCGATCTCGTCCAGGACCACCAGGCTTTTGGGGCTGATTTTAAAGAAAATATCCCGGGTGGTCTGGAGTTCGGTGCCGAACCGGCCCTCGGGATCGTTCAGGCCGTCAAAGGCCGGGGCCTGGTAGGCAATGTGATCGGCAATATTCATCCGGGCCCGGGTGGCCACCACCGGGGCGCCGATCTGGCCCAGGATCTGGTTCTGGATCACCCCCTTGCAATAGGTGGTCTTGCCGCCGCTGTTGGGACCGGTGATAAAGGTCACCCCCTGGCCGTCAATGGAGACATCGCTACCCACGTAATCCGGGTCGTTCTTGGCCAGCACCGGATTCTTCATCCCGGTGGCAATGAAATAATGGCGCTCAATATCGGTAAATTCCGGGATAACCGTGGGATGGGGAATATTACGGCGGAATTCGCTGAAAGAGATGATCTCGTCCAGGCCGGCCACCGCCTCCATGGCCGAACCGAAACGGTTGGATTGCAGGAAACGTTTACGCAGCGGCAGCAGCGCGGTATCCTGATCGAAAATCGGTTTAACCACCGCGCCGTAGAGCATCCCGATAACGATCCCGCCGCCGGTCAAGAGGGCCAGGGATTCGGCCATCATCGGCTTGAGCAGCCCGGTCCACCCAGCGCCGACGGCCAGAATACTGGGAATGGCCGGGCCGACGCTGCCGCCGGATATCCGGCCCGGACGGAACCTGAGTGCCGGGGTGAAAAAACCCTTTTCCCGGCGGCTAACCACCCCGCGGATGGTCCGGTAGGTGGGTTTGCGCACCAGTTCGCTCACCGGCGACTCCCCGAACGAGGCGATCTGGCGCAGGAGCGAATCAAGATAAATGGTATCAGGCCGCGGAATGGCAGCCGCGGCCCGGTGCATGGTCTCCGCCGCCTTGATCGCCCGCTTCAATGCCCCGTAAGGCACCATGGGTTGATAATGGGCGTTGAGGAACTGGAACAGGGCCGGCTCACCCTTGCCGAACGTCCCGAGGAACTCTTCCACCGCGCTGCGGAGCCGGTCATGGGCCTCCAGCTCCATCAACCCCTCCTGCTTGGCATGGATCAATTCCAGGGATTCCGCCGGGGTGTTCAGGGAATGGAACAGGTGGGCCGCGCCCACATGGGTCCGGGTATGGTTCAGGGCCTGGTAAAGATCATGGATCTCCACCACCTCCAGGGTCCGCTTGTCAACCACGGTCTCGCTGAGCAGCTCGAACATCCGGTGGCTGTCAAGTGCCTCCGGACCAGTCCGGCGCTCGTTGATGAATTGGTTGGCGTAGTTCAACTCAATGATCAGCTTGTCACTGTTCAGGGCACACATAAGAAAAACCTGTCAGATATCCAACCCGGGCCGGGCCGGGACCGATGTCATGGGCGGGCAGGGACCGGGAATCAGGCCCGGCCGAGCAGGATGTCATTAACAGAGTGATAATAATCACTGTCCTGGGCCAACTGCTCGACAAGTTCCAGCAATGCCCGGAGGCGCTGTTCCGCGGAGCTGACCGGCTGACACTCGTTGCACATCGGGTCCTCGCAGGGCTGCCGGGCAAAGAGCCAGTAATGGACCGCCCCGGCGAGCAGGCCGTCGGCCACCTCCCAGGAATCGCTGTCCGGGTTGCCATCGCTAATCCGGTTGGCCAACTCCACCACCTGGTGGGCGGCCTCATCGTATGGGGTTGTTTCTTCTTGCATGGGGGGACCTGCTTGAAAAATTCCGCCCTGGTCAAATAAATAAGGACGTTTTTGTTAAGCGACTTTTTCGAGAAACCACAATTGCTCAAATTCTTTTGGGCTGACAGAACCTGCCCGGAGAGGACACTACTTACGATCTACAACCATACCCCCTGCCAGCTTATGTTGCAAAATTTTCAGTATGTCCGGCCACTTACTCTCCCACCCATGGTGATCAACATCTGAAAACTCCACATACCCGGCCTGGGGAAAGCGGCGTTGATATCTGCTGTTCAACCGCCCGGGGATGTTTGTATCTTGCGAGCCGGAAAAATGCAACTGTATAACATCGGCCGCAAGAGAAGATTGGGTGGCTGGATTCATCGAATCAACCAGCGGAGTATATCCGTGCAGTTTTGCCCATTCGTCTGTATCCAGCAACCCGCTGACCGTAACAACCGCCCTGGTTTTGAATCGTTCCGCCAGGAATATGGCAAGGACCGCCCCGCCGCTGTGACCCATGAAAACCAGTTCCTTCTCGGGAAATTCGAGCAGTATATTCCCCAGGGCCGCTGACATTGAATCGATTACCCGCGGACTGTAACGGCCAAAGGTCCAGAACCACTGATTGCAGCCCGGATCATCCTGAAAGCCATAATAACATGGACGGCCGAGATATAATGCATCATTCCGGTCCAAGGCCATAAGACGCAGCATCAGGGGGTTCCGGGTTGTGGGGTCCGAAGAGGGCCGCAGATGATTATTCCAGGGTCTGCCGTCCCCTTCGAGGTAAATATGCAGAGTTCCATCTCCGGCGGAGTTCTGATTGAAATAAACAAGATGGTTGAAATCTTTTCCCCTGATGACCTGACGGCTGAAGCCGGCATCGGTTGCCAATCGATCAATCCGGAGTGCAGGCGAGGCACAGCCGGACAGGACCAGGAGTGCGAGAAAAATTATGATCTTTAATACCCTCAAAACAAGGCCTCTCAATATTTTCTTTATCCTATCGAACCTGTTGCAGAAGTATCAAGGTAAACATTCAGTGAACTACATAACATATAGGGCGCACGAATATTTTTTTAGGAGCCACATAGAACGGAGCGGAAATTTTTGATAAAACGACATCTTCCTTGACAGCGGCAGGTATACATCTTAAACATAGTCGATAAGTTAAGGGACTGTTGACCGAACAACATCTTTTTATATGATGAAAATTGATCATGTCAATGATGTTTGTTTTCATCGCCGCGTTTATCGGGTCGGCATTGTATCCAGCAACTCCCATTTTGGCAGCCTAATCAGCAGGCAAGCGAGATAGCAGTATGATTTTCGCCAATTTGACAACTTGTCGTGCCGGTTTCTAGTTTTCTTCAGCAATATGCCGTGGTTGATGAACGACCGACAGAGCATAAAGGTACTTGACATGAAAAAAAACCTGTGCGTGAGTATTGCTGTTTTTTTATTCCTTTTCATATTCCTGCCCTGCGGTCCCGTGTTCTCGGCATCCCCGGATCCAAGACCGCCCGAGTTGTCGATCCAGGCCAAAAAAAACCTGCGGGCCGGCATCGAACAGTATAAACAGGAGAACTACGAAGAGGCCGCCCAGATCCTGGAACAGGTCCGCGTAATGGTCCCGGCCTCGACCTCTGCGGCATTCTTCCTGGGCCTGACCTACAAGCAGATGCAGGACTATCCAAGGGCGGTAAAAAACTTGAGGGATGCGGTAACCCTCACCCCCCGGATCAAGGAAGCCCTGGTGGAACTGGTCGAGGTCCTGTACAGGTTGCCGGAGCCGGAAAACCTGGTTGAGGCCGAAAAATGGCTGCAGGTGGCTGAGCAGGTCAAGATCTTCCCGGCCAAGACAGCATTTCTCAAGGGCCTGGTCCTGCTCAAGGGAAACAAAAGCCGGGCGGCGATCACCGCCTTTGAAAAGGCAAAAACCCTTGATCAATCCCTCACCCAGTCGGCCGAGATCCAGATAGCCTTGGCCTATGTCAAAGAAAAAAACCTGAAGACTGCCCGGCAGCGGCTCAAGGCGGCGATTGTCCTGGACCCGCAGTCCGACCTGGCCGGTTTCGCCCGCCGCTACCAGGATGTGGTGGAGAAGAGGCTGGAGCTTGAAAAACCGCTCCGAACCACGGTAAGCCTTTTTGCCCAGTATAATGACAACCTGCTGTCCAAGCCCAACGAGCCGGAGCGCTACTACGGGATAATCGATGACGCATCCAGCCGGACCTTTGTCGGCTCCCTGCGGCTGGACTATGTCCCCCTGCTGCCTGGTCCCTGGATTTTCAGCGGCCAGTATGCCTTTTCCGGCAGCCTGAATACCGAACACCACTCGACCCACGATTCGGTTAGCAACAGCTTCACCGTAACCCCGGGGTATAATTTCGGCCGCTACTCACTCAGCCTGATGGCAAATTACAACTACTTCATGCTGCGGACAAACACCGACAAGATCCCCAAGCGGTACATGAGCCATACCCGGATCGGGCCCCTGTTCAGAATCATTGTCACCAAGACCCAGATCCTGGAATTATTCAGCGGTTATAACCATAAAAAATACTACCGGCCCCCGGTGAGCGCCAATGAAGACCGGAACGCCGACGGTCTGAGCGCCTATGCCAGTTGGATCTGGCTTTATAAGGAAAACGGTCTTGTAAACTTGAGGTATGAGTATACCGACGAAAACACCGATGGTCCCTGGTGGACCTATAAGGGCCACAGTTTTTCAGCCAGCGCCACGGTACCGTTACGCGACAGGCTGTCCCTGCAGCTCAGTATCATCTACTTCCGGCAGAACTTTGATTACCCGACAACGGATTTTGACCTGATCGCCGGCACCCGGACCGACAAGATAAGAAAAGACAAAACCTTTTCCGGTTCTGTCGGGTTGACCTGGAGTCTTGACAAAAATACCAGTTTGATTTTCCAATATTCGAGAACCCGGGTCGATTCCAATATCGGCAGGAACGACTACCAACGAAATCTTTACAACGTGGGGATCGAGTACCGATTTTAATCACAGACAGTTCACTAGACGTGATTTTCAAGCTCTCGAAAACGGATAATTTCGGCCTCAGCGTAAATATTGTCGCTGCGGACAGGGCATATGAGGATATGCTGGTTAATCAAATTCAGGTTTTCAAGATAATTTTTTAAAAAACATTATTCAAACCGATCTGTTACCGGTCATTTATCCGCAGGAGGTTCGTGATGAAACGGTTACTGTCCCTCTCTTTCACAAGCTGCCTGGCTCTCATGCTGCTCATGCCGCTGGCGGCCCTGGCCGCCCAGATCGGCGAATTCACCTATATCGAAGGACGGATCAATATTACCACCCCGGGCCAAAAGACCAGACCGGCCCACAAGGGCGATACGGTCGAGGAGGGCGACGTTATCCGGAGCAAGACCGCTTCCAAGGCGGAAATAACCTTTGTTGACGCGAATATTCTCCGGATCGCCCAGCAGTCCCGGGTGGTAATCACGAAATATTTCGAATCGGAAGAAAAAACCGTCGCGACCATTAACCTCACCAGGGGCCGAATTCGGAATATCGTCAAAAAAACCGGTAAGATATTCGGCCGGCTGAAACAGAACCACTTTGAGGTCCACACGCCCACCACGGTCGTCGGGGTCAGGGGTACCGATTTCGGCACCTCTCATATAAACGGGGTCAGCAGCGCCATCTTTAAGATCGGGTTGGGATACGGGTATAACAAGAATATGCCTGATCGGGTCCTGAATATTGAAACAGGCCAGATCATGGTGGTCAGGGGCCCGGACCGGTTACCCATAGTAAGAAAGGCCACTCCTGAAGAATTCCGCCGGAGCGAAGAGGAAACCGCACCGTCCAAGGAGGGTGTAACAAAAGAAAAAGTCGAGGCTGAGCCCGGTGACGAGCCCAAGGATGAGCCTACTCCGGAGCCTACGCCGGAGCCTACTCCGGAGCCGACACCAGAGCCGACACCAGAGCCGGTGCTGACTCCAATACCGGAGCCTATTCCTGTTCCTGTTTCATCCCCCGAGACAGGGGCCACAACCACGACCTTCACCTCCACCGATGTCACCGGGCTCAGCGGTTTTCTCGACTCCGGGACCGTGACAATCACCAGGGATTCCACCACCGGCGTAGAGACCATGACCCTGGCGGCCCAACTCCCGGACCCGACCCTGGTCACCAACACCCAGGTCGGCACCCTGGGAGGCGCCATGAGCGACGGATCGGCCTTTGACGGCTACCTGGTGGGCTCGGAGGGTTCCTGGAGCGGGCTTCTGACCTCCATCTATGCCGATACCGGCGGCAATGTCGGCTTCCAGACCGGCATCCTTTCCGGTACCGCCGGCAACGGCACCCTTTCCGCCAGCGGCCCCATATACCGGTCCGCCATTCTCGGCAATGCCAACGTCACTCCGGCTAATTTAAGCACCACCCTTGATCCGCTCTTTTTTGCCGGGATCCCCCTGCCGTTCCTGAGCGATATTGAAATGGGCGCTTTACTGGATAGCATGGGCGTCGCTACCCTCAACTCGGCGATCAAGGGCCTCCCCTTAACCGGGGGCGGCTACCTGGGGGTCTGGAATATCACCACCGAGGGCGGATTTTTCCATAACGTCAACGCCTTCACCTCCTGGACATCCCCCTACGGCGTTGCACGCACATGGAATTCGGATGCCCTTTATATGTTGGGTGATGTAACGGTTCTTGATGACAGCCCGACGGCCACCAGCGGCCATACCACAATCAACGGTCTGCTGAGGGTCCTGACCCCTGGTTATCTGGGTACCGTGGGTTTTGATTACCGCGGCGCCTATATTTCGGAACTATATCACAGCGCCGGGGCCGGCACCTATTACCTGCAGCCCCTTGGCTTTTCCGGCGACATCGGCGGCCGTTTCAGATACTATGACGGCGCCACTTTTGTCGAGTCCGCCGCTGGCTTGGGCGGCCTGCTGGGCGGCACCGCGACCACCCTGCTCAGCGGCGTCGACACCCCGGTCACCATGATGGGCGACTACGGCGTCTCTGTCTCGAGCCTTGGCCTCTCCTTGATGACATCCCGCGGGTACATTTTTTCAGGCTCGACCACCAACGGAGGACACTACCAGGGCCACATGGTGGGCCTATGGAACAATGAATCCCTTGATGCCAAGGTCAAGGCCCTGTACATCGATCCGGCCGGCAATGCCGGATACCTGTACGGCGATGTAACGGGCGCCTATTATCCGGATTATCCGATGTGGGAAACAGACGGAACCCTGATTGCCAACCAGGTCTCGACCACAACCGTGGTCCCGGCCGAACTGGGCAACAATCTGGACTGGAGCAGCTTCTACGGCGACGGTGGCGCCGGCGCCTTCGGGGCCGGCGGCGCACTCGACCTGGCCATGTTTGACGGTGGCCAAATGAGAATCAATGACCAGGACTGGGGCATCTGGGAAGGCGCCTTGGGCGGCAGCTATTCAGGCCAGACCTCGACCGACTGGAACCTGCATACCGGCGGCTACTTCTACGACAACACCAACACCTTCGCTGGCTACTGGTTCGGCGACATCATCGGCTCCGCCTGGGGCCCGGCCGGCATCGGCGGGACCTATGCGGGCAAGGTCCTGACCAGCGACCACCTGTACGATCTTAGCGGCGATATCATGGGCGCCCGGGACAGCTCCACCGCCACCTGGCAGGCCGTCGGCAGCGGCTCCTTCCAGGCGGCGGCGCTCTATTTAAGCGGCGAGTTCACCGACACCGCCGACGGTCTGCGCCGGGTGGTTTCAGGTACCCTGACCAAAAGCGAGCTGGAACGGTGGGATACCCTGGGCGGGGAAGGCAGCGGCGCCTATGATGCCTGGTATGATTATTCATATTTCATCCCCGGCACGGGCGGCAATCCCCTGTTCGGCATGACCTGGGAGGATGCCTATGATACCTACACCTCTATCGGCAACATCTACCTGCCCGACGGCCACCGCTTGACTATTGATGATGGAAAAATCGGCCAGGGCGCCGACTGGACCGTGGGTGGCATCCCGGCCACAACCTTTGCGGACTATTCAGCCCCTGCCTGGCCGAGTCCTACGGGGAGCGCCATCTGGGAACGCCGCAGGTATGAAGAAGACACCGGCGCCAACCTGCTGACCGGCGCGGGAGAGTTTACCGGCCTGCTGGGCGTTACCGGTGATATCTGGAACTCGTCCTCCGCGGCCATGACCCTGATGGGTAAATACGCGCCTGCTGACTCCAACTATACCGACCCGGCCGTTTTCAGGGTCGATATCAGCAACACGTCTTCCACCACCGGTGCCATGGCCGGTTATCTCGGCGGGGTGATTTCCCCGGAGATCGGGGTCAACGGCGGCCTCTACAGCCTGTATATAGATCCGGGCGGTAACGGCGGCATCCTGGAGGGGCCGGTCAACGGCGCCGCCTACCCGGAAATCGCCATGTGGGAGGCCCCGAGCACAACCAATACCATCAATAAGCAGCAGATGGCTGCCGGCATTAGCACAAACTTTGCGTCCGGTCTCGATATCGGCCTGATGGTCGGCTGGCTGCGCGGTAATTTCGGCGACACTGACTCCTACCTGAAAAGCGACATCGGCTGGGGCGGCACCAAGTCCCTGGCCGGCTATGATGACTGGGGGGTCTTTGATATGAGCTTCGGCCTGAACAACAAGGCATACAATCCCTTGTCGTCAAACTCGTGGACCGCCAATGTTGGCGGATATGCCTGGTTCGGCACCAACAATGTGGACTTTGACGGTGATGGAAATCTTGACCCCGATATCGGCATGTTCCTGATACCGATGACCAGCTACATGGACCCGGCAACCAACTTGACATGGAATAATTTTACCGGCAGCTTTCTTACCTGCACCAAGATGGGCGACATGGTCGGCTCGGTTGCGGGTACCTACGACGACACCCTCGGCACCTGGCAGGCCCAGGCCGGCGGCTACTGGTCAAACAGCACGCCTCTTGCCTTTAACGGTCTTGTCGGAGGCGGAGAGTCCATAAAGATGTTAAAGGTAAACAAGGGCTCCGGCACTGTCGGCGGCAACGACTATGGCTACCACTACTATGCCCTGAAAGACAGGGCCGTGTTCGGTCATTCCACGGAAACGGACAGCGACGGCCATATAACCAAGACCAGGTACAGTCCGGACGGCACCATGGAGTGGTGGCAGGTGGACGCTGACAAGACCACCGTCCTCTTTTCGGGCGAAGGCCGCTGGGATTCCTCCTACAGCTCGGTCATCGAGGCGACCCGCAACGGCCTGTCCGACAGTATTACGGAATACTGGCGGCAGAACACCTCCCATATGCAGGCTATCATGGGCAGTGTGGACGATCTGTGGGCCGCCACGAGTCCGTTGCCGGCCCAGACCACCTTTATCGGCGAATACCAGCCGGAGTACGGCAAATACACCCCCGAGGCGCTGTTCACCTTGGAGATATCCAGCTATAATCCATACAATGACAAGGATATGATCCTGGACCCGGCCTCTCCGTTCGCCCCCAACGGCAACGGCGCCTATCTCGGCTACGGGGCCGGCAGCAGCATAGTCGGCGGCGCGGGCAGCGCCGACTATGTCAACGAACTGGGCGGGGAAATACTGACCGCCTATGTTGACCCGAGCGGCAATGCCGGAATCCTGCAGGGCGCCTTTAACGGCAACATCCTGACCAAGAAAGGTTCCGGCGCCTGGTCAGGCGCCGGCAACATCTATCCCACCGAACTGGTGCCGGCGGGTGACCAGCCAACACCGGTCACGGTGGAGGATATGCTCACCCCGGGCAGCGGGGTCCTGCATAAAACCTATGACGGCAGGTACTACCTTTTTCCCGACCCCGGCACCACTGGTATTTTCCATCGTGCCGACGGCACCGAGGTATTAGGCATTCTGACTTCCCTGCAGGACATGGACACTAACTGGGCTACCATCACGGGCAGCTATAAGGCCTTGAACCTGCCAGACACCAGCGGAGCCGGCTACAACCAGGTGGTGATCAACAACGGTGACCCCTGGCGGATAGGGGTGGGAACCGGCCTGTTCGGCGGCACCATTGACACGGGTTCCTGGACAAGAAACCTGACCGGCGAGATCGACTCCGTAACAGTTGACCTCCAGGGTCAGGGTGAACTGCCGACGACGGAGAATCCGGGTTGGACGTGGGAATATAACAGCAGCTTTACAGACCCGGACGGGGTGAAAAACCTGCGCCGGGGAATAGTCTCCGGTCAATGGAACACCACAACCAATACCATTGACAACGCCAAGTCCGCCGAGATCTGGCTCAGCCTGGATGAAACCCTTGGCACGGCTATTGCCGGTTTCTCGTTCGGCAAGTTGAACGGCACCTTTGACCCGACCCAGGGCACCTATGAGTTGGCCGGGCTGAACCTGATCATGGACATAAACACCTATCTCAAGCTCCAACGGGACCAGAACACCACCCTGGTGGAACTGGACATCCCGGCCGTCCAGATCGGCGAAACCACGCTTTCCGGATCTAACGGCAACATCACCAACCTGACCATGAATGATGTCCGTTTCTTTGCCTATGCCAGCGGCGCGGAAGCGCAGCTCTGGGCCACCAACGATATCATCGGCACCTACACCGGCGATCCCACCGGGATCACGGTTTCCATGACCGACGGCGCTCTGAACGCCCGTTTTGCCATGCAGTCCTTTACGGGCAACACCTGGGCCGCCGAGGTCATAGGTACCGGCACCATCACCAGGGTTGACTCCGGTCCTATCGGTGTCTCCTTCAAGGGCCTTGCGGGCGGGACATTTACCGGCACCCCCACCACCGGCGGCGGCAGTTTCACCGGCACCGGCGGCGGCGGGGCACGCTCTGGGACTTAATGTCCGTCCAGAACTGAGGATTTTTGTTCAAGATCAAGAATCGCAAAAAAAAGCGCAGGCATCTGCCTGATATTCCAAGCATTATTTTGGGGTAGTTCATTATTAAAAAAGGCACGGAATGTCCGTGCCTTTTTTAATTGGTTTCTTTCCGGATTCTTGTTTGTCCACCCGTATGGTGTCAAAGTTCATATGAAAAAAACTCTCATCTTTTTCCTGGTCGGCGCGGTGCTGGGCGGCCTCTTCTGGGCCCTTTCCACCAACACGATCCTGTTCGACGCCATGGAGCGTAAGAACCTCGACGGTTTCTTCTTTCTGCGGGAGCCCGAGGCCGCTGATCTTATCACGGGCAAGGAAAAGAACCACTATGGCTCGGACCAGGTGCAGTTGGTGGCCATTGACGACGAGTCCCTCGGCGTCCTGGGGAAATGGCCCTGGTACCGGGATGTGCACGCCCGCTACCTGGAAGCGATCCAGAGATTCTCGCCCGCGGCGGTCTATTTTGACGTGGCGTTTATCATGCCGGAAAAGATGCCGCCGTCATTGATCAGCCGACTGGCCGACGAGCCGGACAAACTGGAAGAAATCAGCAAAATCTTCGGGGCCATGGACAACAACTTTGCCAAGGCCCTGGCCAGGTACGACAATGTCTATATCGACCTGTTCCTGGTCGGTGAAAAAAGGCCGGGTATCGCCTATCTTGACCGGATTATCGAAACCGAAAAGATAATGGAACAATACTCGCAGCCGGCGCCCCCGGAGGAGTTGATCTATTATTATTCCCTGGAGCCGCTGGTCAAGGAGTTCATGGAAAACGCCCAGCCGGTCACGGTCAACCAGTGGCCGGACAAGGATACGGTTATCCGCTCATTTATGGTGACCCATACCTATGAGAACAATGCCGGTGAAAAACGCTACCTGTTTTCAGCGGTCATGGCCCTGCTGAAAGAGTACTACCATGTTGCGGATAACAACAAGATAACTATTGAAAATAACAAGATTATTCTCCATGACGCCAGGGCGCCGGACCTGGATAAGAACAAACAGCCCCTGGTTTCAAGGGGACTGGACTTCGCAGGGCTGAAAAATAAGGTCTCCGTCTCTGCCAACCATTCGAGATACAACAAGAATATCTATAATTACATCGTCAATGAGTACAGCTACATCCGGCCCGATGACGAGAGCCGAATACCCATCTATCCGATTCATCTCCTGAAAAAAGGAGACGGTAACTACGAGTTGATCGCGGGCCAGGAGGTTTTTGACGCCGCGGTCCGGCTGGGCTCCCAAAAGATAGACGCCATATTCTATACGGAAAGGGATATCATCATCCATACCGAGAAAAACTATATGGGCGTATCCCATATCTTTCCGATTAATTTCGGCGGCAGGCAGGAAATTCCCTATATTAACCCCTATTCCGGCGAGCGGGAAATTTATAACACCATCCCCACGGAAAGCTACCTCAAGGTTGTCTCGACCGACATTATTCCGAATATTCCGGCCCTGGACGAGGACGGCACCATACACCCTGATTATGACACCGCCAACCTGGAATCCTGGTTCTACAATTATTGTGATACAAAGAACAATGAGATCCTGCTGGCGGCCCGGAAAAAATACGGCGACTTGTCAAACGAGAACGTCATCCTGTATATCAGCAAAGACGATCCCTATGACGGCAAGTATGTCTACTACAAGATGTTTTTTGACGACATCTATTATCTGATCGAGAACGGCGACCTGACCAGGCCGGAAAGGTTCGAGGATCTCCTGGCCATCTATCCGGAATGGCTGGCCATGAACGGCATGACCCAGGAAGAGGGCTTTCACCTGGACCTGTTCCAGGTCCTCTCGACCCTGCAGGACACCTACTCAGCCCAGTTAGACACCTTCTACAACAAGATCGTCTTTACCGGGGCTCATTCCGCCGGCATGGCCGATGATATCAAGGTCACCCCCTATGGCTATATGTTCGGGATGAACGTGGTCGCCAACGCCTTTAACACGATTGTTACCGACAACCAGCTTGCCCGGTCACCGGATAACCTTAATGCCGGCTTACTGGTAGCACTCTGCATCATTCTTGCGTTATTGTACGGTTTATCGAACATCCGGGTAAATTTTTACCTCTTCATCCTGTCCCTGCTGGCCACCTTTACAATCAGCTTTATCCTTTTTTCCTTTAACAACTATATGGTAAAAACCTCGCCGTTGATCATCGCCAACGTGGCGGTCTTCATTACCATCACGGTGATCAGGGTCCTGACCGAGGAAAAGGACAAAAAGTTTCTGAAGAACACCTTTTCCCAGTACATCTCGCCGGAGCTGATCAATACGATGTACGACAGCAAGACCCAGCCCGAACTCGGTGGGGCCAGCGACATCATCACCGCCTATTTCACCGATATCCAGTCTTTTTCCATTTTTTCGGAGAAGCTGACCGCCCACCAGTTGGTGGAGCTTTTGAACGAATACCTGACCGATATGACCGATATTCTGCTGGCCGAGCAGGGCACCCTGGACAAGTACGAGGGTGACGCGATCGTTGCCTTTTTCGGGGCGCCGATGCGGTTTGAAGACCATGCTCTCCGGGCCTGCCGGGCCGCGGTGAAGATGCAGGACCGGCTCCTGAAACTGCGGAGAAAGTGGCAGGCGGACCGAAGCGATGACCCGAACCGCAACACCAAGGGCCTGGCCCCGGAGGAATGGGACCCCGGCAGCAAGTGGCCCCATATCGTCCACGAGATGCGGATGCGGATCGGGATAAACACCGGCGAGATCGTAACCGGCAATATGGGCTCCAAGACCCGGATGAACTACACCATGATGGGCGATTCCGTGAACCTTGCCGCCCGGCTCGAGGCGAGCGGCAAGCAGTACGGGATTTTTTCGATTATCAGTGAATATACCTATAACCACAAGATCCACGGCGACCAGGGCGACACCCTCAAGGTTGCCGATTTCGTCGAGGTGCGGTTCGTGGACAATATCCAGGTGGTGGGCAAATCAGAGCCGGTCAAGATCTATGAGCTGGCAGCCATGAAGGGCGACCTGACCGAGCGCGAGAAGACCCTGTTTGAATTGTTTGGTCAGGCCATGGACCTCTACCTGGCCATGCAGTGGGAGGGAGCCATTGCCAAGTTTAAAGAGTGCCTGGAATATGAAAGGTTCCCGGACGCCAAAACCACGCCTTCCGAGGTGTATATCAAGCGTTGCGAGATGTTCAAAAAGGAACCGCCCGTGGCCACGGGCGAGTCATGGGACGGTGTCTTCCGGCTGATGAGCAAATAAGGGAACGACGTGGGATAAGAGTAGAAAGCTGAATCCCGATCAACGGTCGGGATTTTCGGGCCTGTAAAGAAGTTGTAAGATAGAGACACGACGATTGACACGCGCATCTACTACGGCGCTGCCGACGTTTACCGGTCGGAGATGGCTGCATGTTTTGTGCACCACCGGTGAACAGTTTATATGAAAGTCGTGCCGGACAAAGCCCGCTGTCCGGAGAGATTTTCATTGTTCGTTGTGGCTGCGGCCAAAAAATTATGGTCCAGCCATGCTGGTTACTCGAAAAAAGGGATCAGGAATAATTCTTGCGAACTGAAAGCTTCGCACGCCAATATTGGCTTACGGACCATGAAAACCCGCGCGACATCAGCTGGTTACAAGACGAGAAATAACTACAATAATACTGCCGGGATCAGGTTGTCTGATGGTCAGATGATTGTCCCTGCTTTTTCGTTGACAACAAGCAGCGTGGCTGATTACAACTACATAGTGTAATTTCTCAATAAGTGCTGGTAAACTGACATTAATTCGGTGAACATCTCCCCCCCTGGGGAAAAAAGGTTATCAGCAAGCACGTTTTGCGGTTCGGAAGCCATTTAATAAATGTGGACCTGGACAATTCCTGAATATTTTTCAGCTGCTGCAAAAGTCGGTCTGCTCACTTTTGCCTGAAAAATACTCCGCCCGTGGTGATCGTTTACAAACAAAGGGGCTTCAGGCCTCACACCTACTTCATGCCCCGTGATCAGTTATTGGGCTGGTGCAAACGTCATCTCCGGGCATATCGTCTTATTGCATGCGGCAGACATGGCTTGATGGTGCAAATTTTGTAACCGTTCACCAGGGGCTACAGATTTACGGAAACCACCGGCCGGTAAGCGTTGATCAGTGCCACGGATTCGTGCAAGCAGGCCGGCGAATCCATAGTATGCCTATGTGAGCCGGCCTGATCGTGCGAAGAGGGGGTGCTGGTGAACGCTTACCAAATTTTATCGGGGCTGAGCACCTATCTTCGGCTCGCCATTTATTGCCATGGGCAACACGGTGAACAGGTTTCAATAAAACGGGCCATGAGAGTTTCATATAAACCTTAATCAGATACGGGAGGAGAGAAATGGCGCTGGGAAAGGGACTGAAAAAGTATGCAACCTCTATAGCCGGCGGTCTTTTCCTGCTGGGTATGACTACAGCAGGTTTTGCTGCTACCACGACCGACATGGTTGTTATCATCGATGAATCCGGTTCCATGGGTTCGGAGCAGGGCTTTATCGGTACCTATATTCAAAATATGGACACTGTCCTGGAACAGAATGGGGTCACCACCAATCGATATGGTCTTGTCGGTTATGGTGGGCATGACCAGCCCGGCATGCTTAATGATGCGGCCCATAAGCACCTTATTAATGGATTTGATTTTGGCACTCCTGCCCAGTTTGCTACAGCTACTGGAGGATTGATTACATCCGGCGGCACTGAAGACGGTTATGAAGCGATGATGTATGCCCTGAACAACTACACCTTCCGCACCAATGCAGGGGCCAGCTTTTTTCTGATAACCGATGAGGACCGGGATACCAAACTGGCCCCTACTGTCGGATACCCTGATATGCTTGCTGCTCTCCAGAATGCCGGGGTGGTCATGCACGCCATGGTTAATCAGCGTTTTTATGATACAGCGGGCAATGCCGCAGTTGCAATTGACGCCAGCGGGAATGCCTATGTTATCGATGCCCAGGGAAATCTGACTACTGTGCCAAACGGCGCCTCTCGAACCATTAATGGAACTGTTAATGACAGTGGTACTACGGATGCGGACTACACCGAACTGGCCCTGGCTACCGGGGGTATTGCCGCCGATCTGCAGGCAAACCGGAATGCTATAAATGCTAACACGCCGGTAGCTGCTACTTTTGCCCAATTATTGAGTGATATCATTACCCAGACCACCCAGCAGCAGACCACGGTGGCAGGGCTCCTTGCCCTGGCGGAAACACCTGCCCAGAAAGCGGTGGCCAGGGTACTGCAGAATGCAAACAATCTTAATGCGATAAGGGCGGCCATTAACGCCATGCTGACCAACAGCAAGAAGAAGACGACCCTTGAGCAGCTTTCTCCCCGCAAGGTCTTTGCCATGGTGCTGCACGCGATCAGGAGCGGTACGGCCAAAAGACGCGGTATGAAGCGCAGGATGCACAGGATGCGTACCGGTCAGGCCGGTCAGTTTGATATGACTGATTTTGCCTTTAACTATAAAGGGACTGGTATCAGCGGTGATATGTTGAAAGAACTGCTGCCTGGAAAACTGATCGGCGGCGCCGCGGGCGACAGTGACCTGGACCCTCGTCATGGATTCTTCATCAGCGGCAGCCTTTCACGGGGTGATTATGACCGTTCCGGCGGTATGGACCCCTATGATTTTGACAGTAGAAACCTTTCAGTCGGCACTGACTACCGTCTGACCAGGGCATTGACTGCCGGAGTATCATTAAGCTTTGAGACCAGTGATACTAATTTTGAAGACTTGTCAGAAATAGACATGAAGGAAACTGGTCTGTATTTTTACGGTATGTATACCTTTGCGCCTGATATGTACCTTGAAGGTACGGCAGGATACGGCTGGACCCGCTATACCGCCCAGCGTGATACCGGTCTCCCCGGGTTCGGACTGGCTACAAGTAATCCAAAGGGCAACCAGTTGAATCTAAGCCTGGAAATGGGGCGTGATTTCAAATATGAAAAATGGCGCATCGAGCCAATGGCCGGGGCGTCCTACACCAGGATAAGAATTGACGCCTATACCGAGGTTGGAGCAGGTATTGCCAACCTGATTGTATCTGACCAGGAGGCCCATTCATTTATCGGCACAATCGGCGGCCGCCTCGGTTATGAGAGTGACAATCCCAACTCCTTGTTCACGCCGGAGATACATGCCTTCTGGGAGCATGAGTTTGCCAATGACAGCCGTTCAATTAATTCCGCTTTTGCCGGTGCGCCGGGGACTGTTTTTGCAGTTTCAACTGAAGAGCCGGATCGTGATTATGTACGGATAGGGTTTGGATTGACCGGTCAGCTCGGTGACAACACAATCGTGTCTGTCAGCGGTGACACTGTAATAGGCTACGCAAACCTTAAAGAGTACACCCTGTCCGGCAATATTAAGTGGAAGTTCTAATCTTAAGGGCAAGGTGTAGATAAACCACGCGCCCTGTTCAGCAAAAAACCGGCCATCCCTCCCGGGATGGCCGGTTTTTCATTGTCCTGGCGCTAAAAGCGTGGTTTGTTGCGCCAATGGACTCCTCCGGCCACAATGACACCGGGTTGCATAAAAAAACGGTTGCAATCAACCCCGACCTCCGCATTCCGGTCGAAGAACTGCTTTTCCGCTTTTCCCGGAGCAGCGGTCCGGGCGGCCAGAACGTCAACAAGGTGAACACCCGGGTCACCCTGATCTTTGACGTGACCGGCTCGCCCAGCCTGACCCCGGAACAGCGGGACCTGATTCGTAACAAGCTGGGGACCAGGATCAACAAGCAGGGCCGATTGCAGGTAACAAGCTACCGGCATCGCACCCAGGGAACCAACCGGGCCGCGGCCACCGAGCGATTTATCGAACTGCTCAAGGGAGCGCTGCAAAAAAGAAAACCAAGGAAGAAAACCAGGGTGTCGCGGGCCGCCAGGGAACGGCGACTGCAGGCCAAGAAACAACGCGGCCGGCTGAAACAGACCCGCGGCGCCGGGATCAGCGATCAGGATTAGAAATTGTCGGTCTCGCAACAACCCGCTCGACGGACGTGATTCGTCTTGTAACTTGTTGATTTTATTGGGTGGCATTTGAAGCCTTTCGGGTTGTTACGAGTTCATCAGAAATTCTTTAAGCTTATTTTTTCACATGCCCGTCACAGCAGCAGTTGCTGCCATGTTTATGGAACCCGGCGAAGCGCGCCTGGAGCATCTCCCGCAAATCGGGCGGTGCGTTTTCCAGGCAGTAGAGCATGGAGGCAACCTGCTCGGGGCTGCCCTCTTCCGCGGTCATGCATATCGTAAGCGCCTGCTCAAATGATTCGAACTCCATAATTCCTCTCTCCAACCCTGCCCAGGGTCTCTCAGTTACGGCACTTCCCTCTCTCCGGATAAAAAAAGTGGCACTATACCGAACTGCACTGATAATTGCAACTAATGACCCTAGATCCACCAGATATCTTTCCCATACCCCTCCGCCGGTCAGCCGCGCGAATCCCTTGACCGGCTGCAACCGACTGAGTATTCTCTTGGGGGTCGAAGCGTTACCCTGACATCTGCAATCTGCCGGCTGAATACAACCATGAAAACCACCACCCGTGACAATATCGTTCTCATCGCCAACCAGGCCTCCAGCAACCTGGCCCGGAAAGTGGCCGCGGAAATGGAGATCTCCTTTACCGAAATGATCAGGAAGGAGTTCCAGGACCAGGAGAGCTATCACGCCTTTCCGCTCAAACTGGCCGGCCGGGACATCATCATCATCGGTGCTACCCATGACGAACATGCCTTTCAGGAGGTGATCGATCTCATTGACGGCAGCCATTACTGGCGGGCCGATTCGGTGAACGTGATTGTCCCCTACCACGGTTATTCGACCATGGAACGGGCCAAGCCCGGCTCCGGCGAGATCCCCAAGGGAATCACCCGGACCAGGCAGTTGTTCCGGGCCTGCCCGGACTTTGTCGGGTTTATCGACCTCCATTCCGAGGCCATCCTCCATGCCCACAGCGGCAAGATCCACACCAAGCATATCCAGACCGACAGCCTGATCGTCGACAAGATCAAAACCCTCGGGCCCGGAGATTTTGTCCTGGTTTCACCTGATTACGGCCGGAGCAAGTGGGTGGCCGGTCTGGCCGGACGGTTGAATCTTCCCCACACCGCGGCGGACAAGGACCGGTTCGCCATGGACCGCACCATGGTCCAACAGGTGTCCAGCGTGGTCCGGGGCCGGACCGCGATTATCTGCGACGATATGATCCGTACCGGCGGCTCGATCATCCAGACCGCGGAACGCTGCCGACAGGCCGGGGCCGAGGATGTGGTGATCCTGGCAACCCACCTGGTACTGTGCGGCCGGGCCCGGCAACGCTTCCACGAGGCGGGGATCAAAAAAATCATCGGCGCTGATACCTGTCCCGGGGTGGTTGACGACGATCTCCTTGACACCTATTCGGTGGCCCCCCTGATCGCCCGGGAACTGCTCCGCCAGCTGCGGGTGGTCTGAACCGGCCCCGTTTCCCCTGATTGACCGGTCTACTTTTTCACCGCAATATGGTATGATTCAGGTGAGCGTTCACCAGGGGACACAAAGGGTACGAATCCCCACATTATCCACGTCAGCGCCGCTGCTTTCACCATTGCAGCCGAGGCCGGCCGGTCCCTGTAATATGGATCCGGCAAACAGGAGGAAAAAGCATGTCATATCTGAAAACAGTTGTCACTCTCCTTCTCTGCCTGGCCCTGGCCGGATGCGCTTCCAGCCGTTCCGGCCAGGTATATACCCGGGACCAGGCCCGCGTCACCCATACCATTGAGCGGGGTACGGTCATCCAGGTGGAACCGGTGCAGATCGAAGGCACCAAGAGTCAGGTCGGCACCATTGCCGGGGTTGCCGTCGGCGGGGTCCTGGGAAGCACCATCGGCCAGGGCCGCGGCCGGGACGTTGCCACGGTGCTGGGCGCGGTCGGCGGCGGACTTGCCGGAGCAGCAGCGGAAGAGGAGCTTACCAAAAAGGCGGGGCTGGAGATCACCGTCTCCCTGGACAACGGCCAGACCATCGTGGTTGTCCAGGAGGCGGACCTTCTGTTCCATGTCAACGACCGGGTCCGGGTGATCAAGGGCAGCGACGGCACCACCCGGGTCCGTTATTAGCCGCTTTTCCCTCGCTGTTCTTTCATTCATATATCGCCCGCAGCCGCGCGACCTCCTGCTTCATCTCGGTGACAAGCGCTTTCGGGGCCAGCACCTCGGCATCGCCACCCCATGACAGAAACCATTGCTTGACCTCAAGGAGATGGTCCGCCGGAAAAATCAGCTCAAGGCCGCCGTCCGGGTGGTCATTGAGCTGCTGGGCCGGATGCCACTCCCGTTCCCGCACATAGGGGGCCGCTCCCGGGCTGAACCGGACCCGGATCAAGCAAAAAAAAGACAGGCACCCTGGAGGTGCCCACCTATCTCCGCTGGGGCCGGGCGCTCACCCTTGAACAACATTTAAAGTCAAAAAAAAATCGCCATGGTGTATACTCCCCAGCGACTCACCAACCAGCAGCCTAAGGAGCAGGGAGATGGAGATCAACGAACAGATACCGGAATACGGCCTTGAATACCTGGGCCTGCACAGCCTGGAGGCGGTGCACTGGAACCTCTCCACCCCGGCCCTGTACGAATTCGCCCTGCGCCGCTTCGAAGGCCACCTGGCCCACCATGGTCCGCTGGTGACCAACATGGGCATGCACACCGGCCGGGCCGCCAAGGACAAGTATATTACCGATGAGCCGGGCAGCCACGACGATATCTGGTGGGGCAAGGTAAATGTCGGCTATCCGGAGGAGAAGTTCAATATGCTGTTCGAGCGGATGCTCGCCTACCTGCGCGGCAAGACCGTCTTTGTCCAGGACTGCCATGCCGGGGCTGACCCGCGGTTCCGCTACCCGGTCCGGGTGATCTCCGAATTCGCCTGGCACAGCCTCTTTGCCCGGAACATGTTCATCAAGCAGAAGCGGGACCCGAAGGAGATGCACGCCTTCAAGCCCGAGTTCACCGTGCTCCAGTGCCCCAACTTCCATGCCGACACCGATGACAACGCCACCCGGAGCGGTACCTTTGTGATCATCAACGTCAGCCGCCGGCTGGTGATCATCGGCGGCACCGCCTATGCCGGCGAGATCAAGAAATCGATCTTCTCCACGCTCAACTATCTTCTGCCCGACCGGGAGGTGCTGCCCATGCACTGCTCCGCCAATGTCAGCGCAAAAAATCCCAAGGACGTGGCCATCTTCTTCGGCCTGTCCGGCACCGGCAAGACCACCCTGTCCGCCGACCCGAACCGGGTGCTGATCGGTGACGACGAACACGGCTGGTCCGACAGCGGGGTCTTCAACTTCGAGGGGGGCTGTTATGCCAAGGTGATCCGCCTCTCCCAGGAGGCGGAGCCGGAGATCCATGCCTGCACCAGGCGGTTCGGCACCATCCTTGAAAACGTGGCCATGGACCCGGTGACCCGGCTGGTGGACCTGGACGACGACAGCCTGACCGAAAATACCCGGGCCTCCTATCCCCTCTCCCACCTGCCCAGCTACGTCGAATCCGGGATGGCCGGCCATCCCGGGAACATCATCATGCTCACCGCCGACGCCTTCGGGGTCCTGCCACCCATTGCCAGACTCTCCATTGAGCAGGCGATGTACCACTTCATCAGCGGCTATACCGCCAAGGTGGCGGGCACCGAGACCGGGATCACCGAACCGACGGCCACCTTTTCGGCCTGTTTCGGCGCGCCCTTCATGATGCGCCATCCATCGGTCTATGCCGAACTGCTGGCCAGAAAGATGGCCGAGCACAGGAGTTCCTGCTGGCTGGTCAACACCGGCTGGACCGGCGGACCCTGCGGGGTCGGGTCGAGAATGGCGATCAACCACACCCGCACCCTGTTGAACCGCGCCCTGGACGGCCTGCTTGACCATACCCCCATGGACCGGGACCCGCTGTTCGGTTTCCTGGTGCCCCGGCAGGTCCCCGGAGTGCCGGAAGAGATACTGAACCCGCGGCGCTCCTGGGCCGACCCGGCGGCCTATGACAACCAGGCCCGGATGCTGGCCCGGCTCTTTCTTGAAAACTTCGAGCAGTACCGGGACAATGCCTCGGCAGAGGTGCTGGCCGCCGGCCCCCGGCCGGCCTGATTCGCTTACAGTGTAGATTTTATACTTTATATAAGTCGTGCCGGGCAAAGCTCTGGGTCTGAGGAAATTTTCATTGTTGGTTGTGGCTGCGGCCCAAAATATGGTCCAGCCATGCTGGTTAGTTGAAAAAAAACAGCAAAAACCAAAAAAACTCTATTCTTTGTAAGAACGATGTGGTAATATTACTCCTGTTTTTTGTGCAGTACTTGTTTGTAGTTAAGCAGATACGGAAAGATCACCGCACAATCCTAACATCAGGACAGTGCGGTTTTTTTGTATTGACAAGCAGACTGCCCGCCGACGTATCCAGACGATATCTCGGCTTTTATTAAAAGGTTCCCAGTGAGGGACCGCGCACACAAGGAGTAGTTCAACATGGCAGAGGGTACAGTTAAATGGTTTAACGATGCAAAGGGTTTCGGTTTCATTGAACAGGATGGCGGCCAGGACGTTTTCGTCCATCACAGCGCAATCCAGACCGAGGGTTTCAGGTCACTGACCGAGGGCGCCCGGGTTACCTTCGACATTGTCGAGGGGGCCAAGGGTCCGGCAGCGGAGAACGTTGTCCAGGTCTAAAGCCGGCAGCGACCAGTACTTTGAAAGCCCCGCGTACGCGGGGCTTTTTTTTGTGTAAAAAGGTTCGCCGGCGCTACAACCTCTCCGCCTTGATCTCCCATCAGCCACACTCTTTTTCCTTGACCTTCGCCCTGTTGCCGGGTATCGAAATTATGGAGAAAGACAAGACGGTTCGCTAGAGGAACGATATTTTTTGCAGATGAATCACATCAAAAGGAGGGAGTCATGTCAGAGAGTGTCTATAAGATTATCGAACTGGTGGGGACAAGTACGGAATCGTGGGAAAAGGCGGCCCGGCAGGCAGTGGAGACCGCGGGCAAGAGCCTGCGCGACCTGAGGGTGGCGGAGATAACCAAGCTGGACATGAAGATCGAGAACGGCAAGGTGGCGGCATTCCGGGCCCGGGTCTCGCTTTCGTTCAAGTACCATAGCAGTTGATGCCCGGCCTGACAACGCGCCCCGGCAACCCTTGAGGCGCCTGACATCTGAACCCTTTATTTTGTCGTATGAATATACACGCCGTCCCAGTCATCAGGGGGCGGTTGTTCGACAAATGCTGCACAGCGCTGCTGGTAAATGAGGTAGAGTTTCCGGTTGAAATAATCCTCTTGCAGGGCGGCAAACAGCTTCATGGCGGTTTTGAACCGTTTATGCCGGTACAGGCCCAGGGCCTCGTGATATTGTGCCAGTTCCTGTTCAGGGTTCTTGTGGTGCCGTTTCGGGGAATAGAGACCAAAAATCCTGATCGGCTCTGTTCTGCCCTTGACCCGGACCAGGTCCAGGTCCTGGAGCAGGATGCCGCCGGGGCAGACGGACTTCATCGTCTCGCTCACGATGCACTTGACCCCGTAAAACTTGGTCAACCCCTCCAGACGGGAGGTAATGTTTACGTCGTCGCCGATAATCGTATAGTCGAAAAGATCGTCGGTGCCTATATTGCCGACCTGAACGATCCCGGCGTGCAGGCCGATGCCGATATCAATGGTCAGGCCGTATTTTTTCGCAAAAACCTTGTTGAGATCATCCAGGGCCGCGACCATCTCAACCACTGACCGCAGGGCCTTTATCTTATGGTCCGGAATATCGATGGGAGCGTTCCAGAAGGCCATGATGGCATCGCCGATAAATTTATCCAGGGTCCCGTAGTTATTGGTGATGACCCTGGTCATCGGCGTAAAATAATCATGGAGCAACTCGACTATCTGGGCCGGGGAAAGTTTTTCCGAAATGGTGGTAAAACCACGGATATCGGAAAAGATAATGCTTAACTCCTTTTGTTCTCCCGCCAGACTCAATTTCTCCGGTGAGTTCGTCATCTGCTCGACCACGGCATCGGATACGTACCGGGAAAAGGCCTGCCGTAAGAAACCTTTTTCCTTTTCCGCGTGCCAGAATTTCAACAGGGTCAACAGCGGGAAATTAACGGCCAGGGAGATCATCGGGAACAGGGGCGAAAAAAACATTCGCCGGCTGCCGAGGTACCAGATCCCGCCCTGCCACATGAGCACTCCGGCGCAGACAACCACCGGCAGGGTCCATTTACCGCCGGTCCAGGTGATAAGAACGGTCGTTACAAACCCGAAAAAAACAATCAGGCAGAGTTCAAACCCCGGCGCCCAGTCGGGCCGCGCCAGAAAATCCCCGGCAAGGATGTTGTCGATCGCCGTGGCATGCACTTCCATGCCCGGATAAACAGAGTCAAACGGGGTTGCCCGGATATCCTTGAGCCCGGCCGCCGAGGTGCCGACAATCACGATTTTACCCGCCAGGGCGCCCTTTGGCAGGCGATCTTCAAGCACCTGTCCGGCCGAATAATAGGTAAATGTCTTGTGGGGGCCGCGGTAATGCAGCAGCATTCTGCCGTTTCTGTCCAACGGCACAACCGTGGTGCCGATCCGCATTGACTCGATGCCGCCCGAAGTGAGCTTCAGGCTAACGGGCAGTTTTTCCTTAAACGTGGCCTGCAAGGCGGACAGGGCCAGGCTCGGGTAGATCTTGCCGTTCCAGGAGATGAGCAGCGGGGTTTTCCGGATGATTCCGTCCTCATCCGGCAACGCATTCAGAAAGCCGGAATATCCGGCGGCGGCAGCCAGTTCCTTAAGCGGCACCACCGCGGCCCGGGCCTGCAGGAGATAACCGGCCGGATCCCCGGCGCCGGCCTCCTTAATAAAAATCGGATTAAGCGGGTGCAGGCCGCTGTTTTCCGGAGAGCCTTGCTGCTGCTCAAAATTAAAAAAGAAGCCAAGGCTGTAGGAGCCGTTGCGGAGGACGTCGGCCAGAACCTGGTCGTTGTCCATCAGGCCCGCTGGC
>JAKITW010000032.1 GCA_021647905.1 Desulfobacterales bacterium
TTATGGCTTCCGAATCGCCGTTGCGGCGAAGCGAGTTCCTGCTTGATAGCCTGTTTATGAACAGCCGGCCCTTCTCAATGGAGCGGCCGTTGGTAGAAGAAGACCCCTTTCCCGACAGGAGGGGGGTACTGAATGTTTACGCAACGGGAATACTCGCTATCCAGTTTCAGAACTCCTGACCCCGGGAGATTTTGCTACGTTACCATTTCGTAGACCAGCCGCAAATTCGTGCCGGGAAATTTCGTCGCGGTTGCGTTTAACTCCCGGCACAGATTCTTTATCGTGATAGCGCTGCATCGGTTGGCGGGCTGATGCAGACGAACGGTGAGCGTTTTTCTCTCATGGTCGGCAGGTCGGATAACTTGACATGCTTTAAAGTTCCGAGGGGGCGGGTTTCTCAACTTCTCGTTGCGAGCTGTTATCGTCCCTCATCCTCCACCGGCATGATCACCTCGATATTGCGGCGGTGGACATTGATGAAGCCGCAGGCAAGCAACTGTTTGCCGGCGAGGTCGGAGACCTCGGCATCGACCACGGCGATGAAGTCCCGGGCCCCGCTTATGTAGTCGGTGAGCCGCAGACCCGGGATCAGGCCGATATCCCCCTTGATCTTGTAGTTGCTGGTCAGAATGATGACAGTGGTCATGTCGCTTCGTCTGCTCATTGGCCGTTCTCCTTTCCGTTCCGTTGAAGGTGTTTTTTTCTTGAACAAGGCCGGATTACGCGGTGATGGGGGTCTCTTCACAGAGATCAAGGAACAACTTCTTGTCAAGCGCCTTTTCGTAGGCCGCCTCAGGGGTGATCTTTTCCTCGGTGATAAGCTGCATCAGATGCTGGTCCATGGTCTGCATGCCCACGCTGGTCCCGGTCTGGATAAAGGAGTTGATCTGGGCGATCTTGCCCTCCCGGATCAGGCTGGCCAGGGCCGACGAGCCCAGCAGGATCTCGATGGCCGCGCATCTGCCCTTGCCGTCCCTGGTTTTTAGGAGCTGCTGGGCAATGACCGCCTTGAGCGATTCCGCCAGCATGGTCCGGGTCTGGGCCTGCTGGTCGGCCGGAAAGGCGTTGATGATCCGGTCAATGGTCTTGGCCGCGCTGTTGGTGTGCAGGGTGCCGAAGACCAGGATGCCGAGTTCGGCGCAGGTGAGCGCCAGGGAGATGGTGTCGATATCCCGCATCTCGCCCACCAGGATGATGTCCGGGTCCTCGCGGCTGGCGACCTTGAGCGCATCGGCAAAGCTCTTGGCATGGCTGCCGATCTCCCGCTGGGTGAACAGGCATTGTTTGTTGCGGTGGACAAACTCCAGGGGGTCCTCAATGGTGATGATATGCTTCTTCTGGGTATTGTTGATGTGGTCGATAATCGCGGCCATGGTGGTGGACTTGCCGCTGCCGGTGGGGCCGGTTACCAGGACCAGCCCCTGGTTGATGGTGGCCACCGCGCCCACCGTCTCCGGCAGGTTGAGCTGCTCCAGGGTGAGTATCCTGGTGGGGATGATCCGGAACACCCCGCCGATTCCCCGGTGTTGGAATAAAATATTGCAGCGGAACCGTCCCACCCCCTCAAGCTCGTAGGCCAGGTCGAAGTCGCGGTTTTTTTCCACCCGGGTCCGCTGCATCGGCCCGAGGATCTCATAGAGTACCTCGCGGCAGGAATCCGCGCTCAGAACCGGCTGCCCCTCCATGGGCACAAGATCGCCGCGGAGGCGGAGCAGGGGCGGGAAACCCACCACCAGGTGCAGGTCGCTGGCCCCCTTCTCCTTCATTGTCCGAAAAAAGGTATCTATCCGTGCCATTGCCAGGGCTCCCTGATCTGTTTCAATCCGTGGTCCATGGGGGCGTTGCTCATCCTGTTTTCCCGGTTGCGGGCCGGGCCGGTTTCCGTCCCCCGGCTGCCTGCTGCTCAAGGTAGGGCTTGAACGGTTTTTTGTTGGCGGCGTTGGCCACCGCGGCCTTCAGGGTGATTTTCTCCTGTTTGAACAGCTCCAGGATGGACTCGTCCATGATCCGCATGCCGATATTCTTGCCCATCTGCATCATGGACTGCATCTGAAAGGTCTTGTCGTCGCGGATCAGGTTGCCCACCGACAGGGTATTGATCAGGATCTCAAGGGCCAGTTCCATGGTGGTGCCTGATTTCCCCGGGATCAGCCGCTGGGTGATCACCGCCTTGAGGGATTCGCTGAGCATCGCCCGGATCTGGTTCTGTTCCCCGGGCGGGAAGGAATCAATGATCCGGTCGATGGTCTTGGGCGCGCTGGAGGTGGCCAGGGTGCCGATCACCAGGTGGCCGGTCTCGGCCGCGGCAATGGCCATCTCAATGGTATCCAGGTCGCGCAGCTCGCCGATGACGATCACGTCGGGGTCCTGGCGTAAGGCGCCCTTTAAGGCATTGGCATAGGAAAGGGTGTCCCGTTCGAGCTGCCGCTGGTTGACCACTGCTTTTTTAATCGGGTGCACGAACTCGATGGGGTCTTCCAGGAGGAGGATGTGATGGCTACGGTTGCTGTTGATATAATCGACCATCGCGGCCAGGGTGGTGGACTTGCCATGGCCGGTGGGGCCGGTCACCAGGATGAGTCCCTGGTGATGGTCCAGGCTTTTTCTGACCACCTCGGGAAGGCCGAGCCCGGCCAGGGTGGGGACCTGGGGCGGGATCACCCGGAATACGGCGCTGAGGCCGTTGTTGTGCATCATCGCGTTGCCGCGGAAACGGCCGAGCCCTTCAATTTCCAGGGCGAAATCAAGCTGTAGCTCCCGGGTGAGCCGTTCCCTCTGCTCCGGGCTGATTACCTCGAAGAGGAGCCGGTGGGTGTTTTCCGGGGTGAGGATGGGGCTTTTCAGCTTGATGAAGGTGCCGAAACGGCGCAGGATAAAGGGCTCGCCCGGGACGATGTGGACATCCGAGGCCCTGGAGTCGAACGCGGCCTTGAACACCTTTTCCAGTACAGCCATGGGTCACCTTTACCGGTATGGGAATATGGACCCGGGATGCGCGGGCATTCCGGGGTTCCGTGGAGGGGGCATGGAGACGGTTGGCATCGGCTACGACGTTGTTAACCTTATTTTTATTTGTAATGCTTGTCAATAAAGATGAACTTGCAACAACCCTGACCGTTTCAAATGCCATCCAGTAAAATCAACAGGTTGCAAGGTGACACACCTCAAAGGGATCGTAAACATTCAGTAAACCCCCTCCTGTCGGGAAAGGGGTCTTCTTCTACCAACGGCCGCTCCATTGAAAAGGGCCGGCTGTTCATAAACAGGCTATCAAACAGGAACTCGCTTCGCCGCGGCGGCGATTCGGAATCCATAAGTATATCCTGCCGAAGTTGTTTCAATTTCCGCTTTTGCCGTCACGGCTGCGGCTCAGGGTCCGCTACACCGTTCGGTATAAGAAAACCCCTTTCCCGGTCCAACGTCAAACGTACGGGGTTTACCGAAACCTCAAAGGGATCATGCCTGTCCGGCATCAGCCCCGGCCAGGGCCTGGTTGCAGGGCCGCCAGGATCTCCGGTCCCAGGATCCGGCGCTGCCAGTTCTTAAGGGCGGGAAACCCGGCCAAATGGTCCAGGTCCTGGGGCGGATTCCGGGAAATTTCCTCAAGCAGGGCGGTGTTGATGATAATACCGGGGTCCATGCCCAGTTCAACGGCCTTGCGGGCCCGGTATTTTTTGAGAATTTTCAGGCGGGCCTCGGCTGCCGGGTCCCTGGGCCGGCGGACCATGGCCGGATAGGCCGGCAGTTCTTTTTCAGGTAAGGCCCGGGCCGTGTCAATGGCCTTGAGCAGCGGTCTGCCGTATCGATCAACCAGGCGGGGCGCCATCCCCGGGATTGCCTTCATCTCCGCCAGGGCGGCCGGGCCGAGGCGGGCCAGGTCCATGAGCTGCCTGGTGCCGAGCACCTTGAACAGCGGGCAGTCCCGTTGTTGCGCCTCGCGGTCGCGCCACTGGAGCATTTCCTCGAGCATTGCCAACTGGCGCGGCTTCAATGCCCGAGCCCCCTTGGCCCGTAAAAACAGGGGTCCGCTGACATGATTGTGCCGTACCTGTTCGAGCAGGACAAATTCCTCGGCCACCCAGTCGAGCCGGCCCTTTTCCCTGAGCCGTTGTTCCAGTTGTCCGGCCAACTGGTACAGATGGCGGGTGTCCTCGGCCGCGTAGCGGATCATTCCCTCTTCAATCGGCCGCCTCGACCAGTCGGCCCGCTGATATTTTTTGTCCAGGCCGAGATTGAAGTATTTTTTTAATATATCGGCCAGCCCCACCTTGTCCTCGCCCAGGAACTGGCAGCAGACCATGGTGTCGAACAGGCCGTGGATCTTGATTTCAAAGTCGCGATACAGGCAGCGGATGTCATAGTCGGCGGCATGGAAGATCTTCCGGACCCCGCCATCGGCCAGCACCGGCTTGAGCGGGGACAGGTCGGGGATTGCCAGGGGGTCGACCAGCACGGTCCGGCCGGGGATGGTGAACTGGAGCAGGCAGACCTTTTCCCGGTAGCGGTGCATTGAATCGGCCTCAAGGTCCACGGCGATTGTTTTCTGGCGTTCCAACTCACCGGCAAACCGCTTCAGGCCGTTGGGCTCGGTTATGATCTGGATCTCGGACATTGGAATTTCTGGTTATTAGTTTTTTCGTACTCGTGCTCGTGAACGTACACGTTAACGAGCACGAGCACGATTATTAACGGGTCTTTGACCCCTGTCCCGATTTTTTATATGAAAGTCGTTCCGGACGAAGCCCGCTGTCCGGGGAGATTTTCATTGCTGGTTGCGGCTGCGGCCCAAAAAATATGGTCCAGCCATGCTGGTTAGTCGTTAATCCAAACCCAAAACAAAAGGGGAGGGTCCTGATTGGGACCTTCCCCTTTTAATGTCATAACCGCGGAGCGGGAAACTATTCAGGCGAGATTCCCATCTCCTTTTCCTTGGCAGCCACGGCCAGCCGGGTCTTGATGGCCGTGTCCGGGATAAGGCTCATTGAGTCGATGCCAAGCTCAACCAGGAAGGTGGCGAACTCAGGGAAATCAGACGGCCCCTGGCCGCAGATACCGATCTTCTTACCGCGGCGCTTGGCCGTGGCAATGACCATGCGGATCATGTCCTTTACCGCGTCATCCCGCTCGTCGGCAATCCCGGCGATAAGACCGGAGTCGCGATCAAGACCATAGGTCAGTTGGGTAAGGTCATTCGAGCCGATGGAAAAGCCGTCAAAGATATCAGCAAAGGCGTCGGCCGAGATAACATTACTTGGAATCTCGCACATTACATAGACCTCCAGGCCGTTCTCGCCCTGTATCAAGCCGCAATCCTTCATGACCTCGATTACCTTCCTGCCCTCCTCCGGGGTCCGGCAGAAAGGAACCATCAGCTTGATGTTATCAAGTCCCATGTCATTCCGGGCCTTGAGGAGCCCCTGGCACTCAAGCTCAAAGGCCGGCCGGTATTTCGGATCGTAATAGCGGGAGGCGCCGCGCCAGCCGATCATCGGATTTTCCTCCTCCGGCTCGTATAGAGTGCCGCCGACCAGGTTGGCATACTCGTTGCTCTTGAAGTCGGAGAGGCGGACAATCACGTCATTGGGATAAAAACCAGCCGCGATCCGGCCCACCCCTTCGGCAACCCGGTCAATGAAGAACTGCTTCTTGTCATCATAGGCCCCGGTCTTCCCGTCGATCTTTGCGGCGATTTCCCGTTTTTCCGGATCATCGGAGTTTTTCAGTTCTTCGTAGTGGTACAGGGCCAGGGGGTGGATGCCGATATGGGAGTTGATAATGAACTCCTCGCGGGCCAGGCCGACTCCGTCATTGGGGATCTGGCACTCGGTGAACGCCTTTTCCGGGATCGCAAGATTCATCATGATCTTGGTCTTGGTTTTCGGCAGGTCACCGAGGTCGACCCGCTCGATCTCGAAATCAAGCAGGCCGTCATAGATATAGCCGGTTTCACCCTCAGCCGAAGAGACGGTGATTTCCTGACCCGTCCTGATGATCTCGGAACCATTGCCAGTGCCGATGACGCAGGGGATACCGAGTTCACGGGAGATAATCGCGGCATGGCAGGTCCGGCCGCCACGGTTGGTGACAATGGCGCCGGCAATCTTCATGATCGGTTCCCAGTCAGGATCGGTCATGTCGGTGATCAGCACCTGGCCCTTTTTGAAACCGTGGATGCCTGCCACGCCCTCAATGACATTGGCCTCGCCCTGGCCGATCTTGGCGCCCACCGCCAATCCTTCGACCAGGACCTTGCCGGTCTCTTTGAGCTTATAGGTCTCCATGGTGCCCGTGGATGCCTGGGAGTGCACGGTCTCGGGCCGGGCCTGGACGATGAACAGCCCGCCGGTGCCCACCTTGACCCCGTCGCCGTCCTTGGCCCACTCGATGTCCATGGCCTTGCCGTAATGGTCCTCGATGATGCAGGCCCACTCGGCCAGTTTGAGGATCTCGTCATCGTTGATTACAAAAGCGGCCCGCTCCTCAGGGGTGGTGTCGATGTTTTTGACCGGCTCGTCGCTGTCCAGCTTATTATCATAGATCATCTTGATCGCCTTGCTGCCCACCCGCTTGCCGACAATGGGTCGTTTACCCTGCTTGAGGGTGGGTTTGAACACGTAGAACTCATCCGGGTTGACCGCGCCCTGGACCACGTTCTCGCCCAGGCCCCAGGCCCCGGTGAGAAAGACCGCGTCCTTGAAACCGCTCTCCGTGTCAATGGAGAAGATGACCCCGGAAGAGGCGGCGTCGCTGCGCACCATCTTCTGGACCACGATGGAGAGGTAGACGTCGAACTGGCCGAACCCCTTGTCGTGGCGGTAGGAGATGGCCCGGTTGGTAAACAGGCTGGCAAAGCAGCGGCGGCAGGCGTGGATCAATGCCTCATGGCCGCGGATGTTGAGATAGGTGTCCTGCTGGCCGGCAAAGGAGGCGTCGGGCAGATCCTCGGCCGTGGCCGAGGAGCGGACCGCCACGTCCACGCCCGGGCCGTACTCGGCTTCCATTTTTTTATAGGCCTTGATGATGGCCTCACGCAGGTCGTCGGGGAACTCGGCGGTGCGGATGATGTCGCGGACCTTTTTACCGCGTTCCTGCAGGTTGTAAAGATCATGGGTGTCGAGATCGGCCAGGGTCTCCCTGATCGCGGCCTCGATCCCGGCGTCCTTGAGCAGGTGCTGGTAGGCATATGCGGTGATCGCAAAGCCGTGCGGCACCGCAACCCCCTTGGAAGTCAGTTTCTGGTACATCTCGCCCAGGGAGGCGTTTTTGCCGCCCACCATCGGTACGTCTTCAATCCCGATTTCTTCAAACCAAAGGATTAAGGCTTGGTCGTGTTTTTCCATTTTTAATTCTCCTAGCACACCTTCTAAGGTAGCGCCGACCAGGACCAGACGCCCTGCCGGTTTGATAGAATGGAAACGCTTGCCCGCTGTTGGCGGACCCACCGCCCGTTGACGGAGAATGCGTTCCCGCCACAACTTCAAAAAAATTAAATTGCCTGGCGATGAATGTGAATCAGACAGCCTGGAATCGAAAGATTCATACGAGAGTCGCCATGGAGCGGTGTCCTGGCCACGCCTGAGTGGCGCCTTTCATATAAATTTTAATCTATAGTAAATCTTGCCTTCATGGTCAACCGAAACCTTATCCTGAATCTGTAACAGCCGGAGGTGATATTCAATTCTCGAACGGGCACGGACTCAGGGTAACCGTTCATCCGGGCCTGCGACAAGGATGTTGCAATTGGGAAAGGGAATGTGCCATAACAAGTAGACCCGGCCCCAGGGGCCGGTTTTTTCTAAGGCCATAATAAAAGTTCAGGAGAATATCCGGAGGAGTTTTTTTGATGGCAACTGTTCGTTCCCTGTATCAACGCTATGTCAAGATCGACAATCCGGCCGGGAGCGACTATTTCGGCCTGATCAGGTCATTGCTGGCCCTGCGCGACCAGCACCGGCCGGAATCTCCCACCTTTGTGGCGATGCAGCAGGAGATTGACCGGGCATACGGGCTGCTCCGGCGGGAAATGATCGAAAACAGCGGCCACCCCATGCAGCCGGTCAGTTTCGGCACCTCGGGCTGGCGGGGGATCCTGGGCAAGGATCTTTTTGTTAAATCCGTGGGCCAGGTGGCAGCGGCCATTGTCGCCATGTACCAGGGGCTTGAAAAGGAGCCGGAACTGGCCGCCCCCCTGGGGGTGAAGAGTCTGGCCGAGGCCCGGCAGCGGGGCTGCGTGCTCGGCCACGACAACCGGTTCGGCGGCGAGTTGCTGGCCGGCAGGGTATGCGATGTGTTGACCAGCAGCGGTTTTGTGGTCCACCGGGCCGGCGAGGCCACCACCGGCACCCTGTCGGCGGCGGTGCTGGAAAAGGCGGCTGCCTTTTCCATTAACCTCACCCCCAGCCATAACCCCCTGGACTACGGCGGCTTCAAGTACAATGCCGCTGACGGCGGCCCGGCCGCGCTGATACTGACCAACCGGATCACTGCAATTACCCGGGAGCTGATGGCCCGGGACCAGCGGCCGGCCCTGAAACCGGACCCGGCCCTGATCCGGCCCTGTGACGCCCTGGCCACCTGGATAAGCCTGGTGCGGAAGAACCGGGCCGTCCACGGCCTGGATTATGACCGGATCCTGACCGGATTCGGCCGGGCCGATGACCTGGTGCTGGCGGTGGACTGCATGCACGGGGCGAGCCGTAACCATATCCGCCCATTGTTCAAGGGCGTGGCCGGCGACCGGCTGATCGTACTCAGGGGAAACAATGATCCGACCTTTGGCGGTATTGCCCCGGAACCCTCTCCGGTCAACATGGCGCTGGCGAACCAGGCCCTTGGCCAACGGTCCGAACCCTTGAAGCTGGGGGTGCTCATCGATCCGGACGGCGACCGGATCCGGTTCACCGACGGCACCGTTGACATCGATATGAACCGGTTCGGGGCCTTGGCCTATTATTATCTGCACGAGGTAAAAAAACTCCCCGGCATGGTGGCCAAGACCGTGGCCACCAGCAACTTTGCCAACGCTCTGGCCGCGGCATTCGGCGAGGAGGTGTTTGAGCCGCGGGTCGGGTTCAAGGAGTTCAAGCCGGTGATCGGCCGGGCCCTGGTCTGTTTCGAGGAATCGGACGGGATCACCGTGCGCGGCCATACCCCGGAAAAGGATGCCTATATCGGCCTGCTCCTGGCCCTGGACATGGTACTCACCCTGCGCAAGAACCTGGGCAATATTCTCAAGGAGATCGAAACCCGTTATGGGAGCTATTTCGCGGCCAAGGACGGGGTCACGGTCAGCCGGCAGGGCGATGTTCTGCTGGCCAGCTTGAGCAGGCTGGAAAAATATTCCAAGGGGGTTGAGGTGAAAGTGGGCGGCCGGATGCGCCGTATCGCCCGGGTGATCGATATCGACGGCCGCAAGATGATCTTTGAGGACAACAGCTGGCTGATGATCCGTCCTTCCGGCACCGAGCCCAAGGTCAGGTTCTATGTGGAGTCCCGCACCCGGGAAGGGCTGGCGGACCTGTTTCAATGCGCCCGGCGGATGTTGGCTGAAGCGGGCCTGGTCTGATCCGGCCGGACGGTCCTTCATGGCCCGAGGTAAAATGGTTGCTTTTTGGGCCTCAAAAAATTATGGTGGCAAGTTGTTTGTTCCCCGGGTCATGGCGGGCCAGGGGCTTTAAGGGGCTTTAAACCAGAGACCGAACCCGATTGCAGCCTGTCTGGAAAGGCCGCTGCCGGTACTGTTTCAGCATGGCTGGATCACCTTGGCCCGGCCGCCACGAAACAAGATAAATCCGTAACAATCCCGGGCGGTTCGAACATCATACGGCCGGCTTGCCCCTTGTGACGACTTTCATACAAAATCCTGAAGGAGATCTGTCCATACCATGTGGGAATATACGGATAAGGTAAAAGATCATTTCTTGAATCCGCGCAACGTGGGTGAAATAGAGGAGCCCAGCGGGGTGGGGGAGGTCGGTTCCCTGGCCTGCGGCGACGCGCTTACCTTTTACTTCAAGCTGGGCGATGACAACCGGATTGTTGATGCCAGGTTCAAGACCTTTGGCTGTGCCAGCGCCATTGCCTCCTCGTCGGCATTGACCGAGATGGTCATCGGCAAGACCCTGGAAGAGGCGGAAAAGATCACCAACGAGGACCTTGCCGAATTCCTGGGCGGGTTGCCCAAGGAGAAGATGCACTGCTCGGTGATGGGCCGCGAGGCCCTGGAGGCGGCCATTGCCAACTACCGCGGCCTGCCGATCCCCATGGCCGAGGGCGAGGTGGTGTGCGAGTGTTTCGGGGTCACCGACCTTGAGATCCGGCGGGCGATCGAGGAGAGCAATCTCCGCTCAGTGGAAGAGGTGACCAACTTCACCAAGGCCGGCGGCGGCTGCGGCAACTGTCACGAACGGATCGAGGAGCTGCTCCGTGAGGTCAGAAAAGAGGTCCGGATCGAGGAAGCGGCCGAGAAACAGCCCAAGCGGCTGACCACCATCAAGAAGATCAAGCTGATCGAAGAGGTGCTGGAGCGGGAGATCCGGCCGGCCCTGCGCAAGGACGGCGGCGACATCGAACTGATCGACGTGGACGGTGATTTCGTGCTGGTCTCGCTGCGCGGCGCCTGTGTGAGCTGCGCCGCCTCCCAGACCACCCTTAAGGATTATGTGGAAAAGAAGCTGCGCGAACAGGTGCTTGATACCTTGATCGTTGAGGAGGACAAGGGATGAGCAACAGCGGCAAGGTGGTATACATGGACAACAATGCCACGACCCGGGTCGCGCCCGAGGTCCTGGAGGCCATGCTCCCCTATTTCAGCGAACTGTACGGCAATCCCTCCAGCATGCATTCCTTCGGCGGCCAGGTGGGCCGGGCCGTGGCCGCGGCCCGGCAGCGGATCGCCGGGTTGCTCGGCGCTGAGCCGGACGAGTTGATCTTTACCAGCTGCGGCACTGAGAGCGATTCCACTGCCATCTTTTCCGCCCTGCAGGCCAACCCGGGCAAGCGGCATATCGTTACCACCCGGGTGGAGCACCCGGCGGTCAAGAGCCTCTGTGAAAACCTGGATAAACTGACCGGTCACAAGCACAAGGTGACCCAGCTGCCGGTGGACCGGGAGGGGATGCTGGACCTGGATCGCTACCAGGAGAGTCTCACCGACGAGACCGCCATTGTCAGCGTGATGTGGGCCAACAACGAGACCGGGGTCATCTTTCCCGTCGAGGAAATGGCGGCCATTGCCAAGGGCCGGGGCATCCTCTTTCATACCGATGCGGTCCAGGCGGTGGGCAAGATTGCCATCAACCTTAATGAGATCCCGGTGGATTTTTTCTCCATGTCCGGCCACAAGCTCCATGCCCCCAAGGGGGTCGGCGTGCTTTACGTTCGCAAGGGCACCCCCTTTGCCCCGTTTCTGATCGGCGGCCACCAGGAACACGGCCGCCGGGGCGGCACTGAGAACGTGGCCTCGATCATCGGTCTGGGCAGGGCCTGCGAGTTGGCCGCCGGTCATATCATGCTTGAGAATACCCGGGTCCGGCTGCTGCGCGACAAGCTGGAGCAGGGACTTATGGATAAAATTCCCAACGCCATTCTGAACGGCAATAAAAAATACCGGCTGCCCAATACCAGCAATATCAGTTTCGAGTTTGTGGAGGGCGAGGCGATCCTGCTCCATCTCGACCGCTTCGGCATCTGCGCCTCGTCCGGCTCGGCCTGCACCTCGGGTTCCCTGGAACCGTCCCATGTGCTCCGCGCCATGGGGGTGCCCTTTACCGCGGCCCACGGTTCGATCCGGTTCAGCCTGAGCGTGTACAACACCGAGGACGAGGTGGACTTTGTACTGGAAAAACTCCCCGGGATCATTGCCGGACTGCGCGATATGTCGCCATTCTGGAAAGGCAGCCGTTCCGTAACCACCGGCGCCGGCGCCGGCCATGGCAAATGCGGATGTTCCACATAGGTTCACCTTCAATTCAATACAGGGAAGGATTCGGATGAAAGTTGTGGCCCCGTCGTATGAGATCCTGGACCGCCTGGACCAGGAGAGCCTGGCCGTGCGGATCGAGGCATGCGGCCGGATCTGTTACAAGAGCGAGGACAAGATCACCCCTGAATCGGCCGCGCCCTTTCTCCGGGGGATCATCAAGCACGGCCATAACTCGGTGACCGAGATGGGGGTGCTGACCCTGCGGGTGGCCTGCGGCGATCCGGACCGGGTGGACGGATTGTACCGGACCCTGCCCAGGTACCTGGTCATTGACGAGACCGGGTCCGGGATCCTGCTTATCTCCGGCAGTGTCAGGGCCTTTCGCGAGCTTTACATGTTTCACGGCAAGGTCGAACTGGTCCGGGCGATCACCGGGTTTCTCGCCGGCCGCCATCCCCTGTTTTTCGAGGACCTGGTCAAGGAGCCGTTGGCGCCGGTGGCAGGGGTGGAGGTGGCCAAGGTGGCCCTGGCCGAGGTGGATAAGCTGCCGGCCCCGCTGCTGGCCCGCCATCGCCACCTGGCGGTCAAGTTCATCGTCAACCGGGCCATCACCCATGAGATCGTCCGCCACCGGCCCTGTTCCTATCTGCAGGAGAGTCAGCGTTACTGCCGCTACGACAACGACAAGTTCGGCAGCCAGGTGACCTTTATCAAACCGCTTTTTTATCCGGAGGGCAGTGAAGAGTACCAGCTCTGGGAAGAGGCGATGATCAAGACCGAGCAGCTCTACCTCAAGCTGCTGAAGACCTCCACTCCCCAGGCAGCGCGGACGGTGCTGCCCAACTCCTGCAAGACCGAACTGATCACCTATGCCAACCTGGTCGAATGGCGGCATATATTCCGGCTGCGTACCTCCAGGGCGGCGGAGCCGACCATGCGCGAGGTGATGATCCCGCTGCTCAAACGTTTTCAGGAGAGATTTCCTGTTGTTTTTTCCGGCGTGCAAACTGATTAAAAAGGTGTCCAGGTACTGGTAGGCTCTTACGGTTCGGAGGATTAACCGGATCGGCTGGTCGGTACCCCGGTGAATCGTCAGAAAAGTCGAATACCGGATTGTATCGCTGTTCCGCCGGGACCCGGTCAACGGACTGAAAGATAATCAAGGTGGTAATTATTGATGAACTCGTAACAACCCGAAAGGCTCCAAATGCCACCTAATAAAATCAACAAGTTACAAGACGAATCACGTCCGTCGAGCGGTTGTTGCGAGACCGACAATTATTAAGACTATTAAACAGTTAAGGAGGGTAAAGTATTATGGCTTATAATGCTGTGGAAATGGCGGACTGGCAGATATCCGAGGCTGCCGAGAAAAACATGCCCACCCCGGAGGAGTGGACCGAGAAGCTCGGGCTGCGCAAGGAAGAAGTGCTGCCCATGGGCAGGCTGGCCAAGCTTGATTTTCTCAAGATCATCGACCGGCTCCAGGACCGGCCGGACGGGAAATACATCGAGGTTACCGCTATTACGCCGACCCCGCTGGGCGAGGGTAAGAGCACCACCTCCTGCGGCTTGATGGAGGGTCTGGGCAAGCGGGGGGTCAATGTGGGCGGCGCCCTCAGGCAGCCTTCCGGCGGCCCGACGATGAACGTCAAGGGCACGGCGGCCGGCGGCGGCAACTCCCTGCTGATCCCGATGACCGAGTTCTCCCTGGGACTTACCGGCGATATCAACGATATCATGAACGCCCATAACCTGGCCATGGTCGCCCTGACCGCCAGGATGCAGCATGAGCGTAATTATAACGACGAGCAGTTGGCCAGGCTGACCGGCATGCGCCGGCTCGATATCGATCCCACCCGGGTGGAGATGGGCTGGATCATTGATTTCTGCGCCCAGGCCCTGAGGAATATCATCATCGGCATCGGCGGCCGTTACGACGGTTTTACCATGCAATCCAAATTCGGGATTGCGGTGGGCAGCGAGTTGATGGCCATCCTGTCCGTGGCCACTGACCTGGCCGACCTGAAGGAACGGATCAACAATATCACCGTGGCCTTTGACAAGAGCGGCAAGCCGGTAACCTGCCGGGACCTGGAGGTGGGCAACGCCATGACCGCCTTTATGCGCAACACCATCAATCCGACCCTGATGTGTACTGCCGAGTACAATCCGTGCATGGTGCACGCCGGTCCCTTTGCCAATATCGCCGTGGGCCAGTCATCGATCATTGCCGACCGGGTCGGCCTGAAACTCTTTGATTACCATATCACCGAGTCTGGTTTTGCCGCTGATATCGGTTTTGAAAAATTCTGGAACGTCAAGAGCCGCGTCTCTGGTCTCAAGCCCCATGTATCCGTCCTGACCTCCACCATCCGCGCCCTGAAGATGCACGGCGGCGGTCCCAAGGTGGTTGCCGGCAAGCCCCTGGATGAGGCCTATACCAGGGAGAATCTGGAACTGGTGGAAAATGGGATCGAGAACATGGTCCACATGATCGGGGTTATCCGCAAGGCCGGTATCAACCCGGTGGTCTGCATCAACCGGTTCTACACCGATACCGATGCGGAATGCGCCATCGTCCGCCGGGCCGCCGAGGCGGCCGGGGCCCGCTGCGCCGAGTCCAAACACTGGGAACTGGGCGGTGACGGGGCCCTGGAGTTCGCTGATGCGGTGATCGATGCCTGCAACGATGAGAATGATTTCAAGTTCCTCTATCCCCTGGAGATGAAACTGCGCGACCGGGTCGATCTCATTGCCCGGGAAGTCTATGGCGCCGACGGGGTGGACTGGCAGCCCGAGGCCAACGCCAAGGCCGCGATGCTTGAAAACGATTCCAAGTACGATGACTTTGCCACCATGATGGTCAAGAGCCACCTCAGCCTTTCCCACGATCCGACCAAGAAGGGCGTGCCCAAGGGCTGGCGTCTGCCCATCCGCGACGTGTTGATCTATTCCGGCGCCAAGTTCCTCTGCCCCTGCGCCGGCGCGATCAGCCTGATGCCGGGCACCAGCTCCAACCCGGCCTTCCGCCGTATTGATGTTGATCCGGATACCGGCAAGGTAACCGGGCTGTTCTAGATGGACATGTAAGGATTACGGTACAGTAGGTTTTTTATGAGAGCGGGCCGGGGATTAATTCTCCCGGCCCGTTTTTTTCTTGTTTTTTTTCATCGTGATATGTACTAACGTATTATAATAGGTGCGAAATTCAGACAACAGTTCACCTGGGTACAACCAACCGGTTAATCCTGAACCCTTTTACTCAACAGGAAATCATGGCAGCAAGATTGTCCGCCGGGAGACCGGCCATGTCCAGTTCCACTGCTGTGTCCAGCAAATCGACCCTGTCCGGCACGGTCAAGGACCAGTCCGGGGCCGGCAAGCAGCGCATCGGTGATCTGCTCCGCAAGGAGGGATATATCACCGCCACCCAGCTTGACCATGCCCTTTCCCATCAGAAAAAAAAGGGCGGCCGGCTGGGCGGAATCCTGGTTAAACTGGGATATATCGAGGAAGAGACCATCCTGAGCGTGTTGAGCCGGGTGCAGGGCTTCCCGGCGGTGAACCTGGCCCGGGAGGCGCCCAATCCCGAGGCCCTCAAGGTCATGCCTTACGAGACGGCCAAGAAGTACATGGCCTTTCCGCTTCGGATAGCGGCCAAGACCAACACCCTCCAGGTGACCATGGCCGAGCCCACCGATGTCGCCGCGGTGGAGTTGATGCAGGCGGAGATCAAGATGGCCCTGAGCCTGTGCGTCTCCACGGAAAGGGATATCCTCCAGGCCTATAAGACCCACTACAAGATCAGCGATGCGGAGTATCAGAGTTTTTTCCCCGAGGAAGAGGACGAGGATGAGGACGAACTGGCCATTGACCAGATCGACGACTTCGGCGCCCTGGCCTCGGAGGCTGCCGGCGACATGGAGCTGGAGAGCCTGGAAGAGCACGAGGACGAGCGGGACCAGTTCTCCTACTCTGACGCGCCGATCATCAAGCTGGTCAACGGGATCCTGATCAAGGCGGTGACCGACGGGGTCAGCGACGTCCATATCGAGCCCTATGAAAAGACCCTGCAGGTCCGCTACCGGCTGGACGGCGCCCTGTACAAGTCGATGAACCTGCCCCTGTCGATCAAGAACGCCCTGGTCTCCCGGATGAAGATCCTGGCCAGCCTGGATATCACCGAACGGCGGGTGCCCCAGGACGGCCGGATCAAGATGCGGGTGGGCAGGAACAAGGTCGTGGATTTCCGGGTCTCCTCACTGCCCACCCTGTTCGGCGAAAGCATTGTTCTCCGGATCCTCGACCGGTCCAACCTGAACGTCGATCTGACCAAACTCGGCTTCGAGGAACAGACCTACTCCACCCTCAAACGCTGTATCAACCGGCCCCAGGGGATGCTGCTGGTCACCGGCCCGACCGGCAGCGGCAAGACCGTGACCCTGTATTCCATTCTGAACTCCCTGAACACCGAGGATATCAAGATCCTTACCGCCGAGGACCCGGTGGAGTTCAACTTCAAGGGGATCAACCAGGTAAACGTCCACCAGGAAGTGGGAATGACCTTTGCCGCGGCCCTGAAGGCGTTCCTGCGCCAGGACCCGGACATCATCATGGTGGGCGAGATCCGGGATATCGAGACCGCGGAAATCGCGATCAAGGCGGCCATGACCGGCCATCTGGTACTCTCCACCCTTCATACCAACGACTGTCCGGCCACCATCGGCCGGCTGGTGGATATCGGCCTGCCCGCCTATATGCTGGCCTCGTCGATTACCATGGTCCTTTCCCAGCGGCTGGCGCGAAGGCTCTGTGCCAAGTGCCGGAAGCGGGTCAGTGGTCTGTCTCCGGAAGAACTTGTGAGCATGGGTTTTGCCGAAGAGGTGATCCCGGATCTGCGGATCTATGGCCCTGGTGGCTGTCCGGCCTGTAACGGCGGCGGCTACAAGGGCCGGGTCGGCCTGTTTGAATTGATGGAAAACACCGAGGAGGTGGCCAAGGCGATCGGCGCCGAGGTGCCGGAGGACCAACTCCGCAAGGTGGCCATCCAGGAGGGCATGACCCCGCTGCGGGACGCCGGCCTGCGCAAGGTGCGGCAGGGGATAACCAGTATCGATGAGGTGCTCAGGAAGACGGTGGTTACCAAGGAAAGCCTGCCCGCTTATCTGGTCAACCCGGACATGGAAGAGTATGCGGACGGCGAGGTGATCATCCGCGAGGGCAACAATGACATCGACTTCTTCATGTTGAAGCGGGGGGCGTTGATGGTGGTCAAGGGCGGCAAGAAGATCGCCGAGATCACCGAGCCCGGCGTCTATTTCGGTGAGCTGGCGGCGATCTCCGGCCAGGCCCGGTCAGCGAGCATTGTCTCCAGGGGCCGCTCGATCATCAGGCGCTTTCCCGGTGACAAGCTGAACGAGATAATCGAGCAGTATCCAGAGGTGAGCAAGCATCTGTTCAAGAGCCTGGTCGCCCGGTTGCAGCATTCCAACAATATCATCATTAAGCTGGCCGGCCGGCGGGCCGGGCCGGGCAACTGACCGTCCCGGCCCGCCGTTCTTCCGTCTTCAGTCTTCCGTTGTTTCCAGTTTTTCCATCAGGGTCCGGGCTGCCTGCTCGACCCGGGGCAGGACCTCGGTCACCGGCCGGCCGTTGCGCTCCGCCGCCCTGATCGCGTCGGAGTCCGGGAAACCGGCAATGGGGTCAACGCCGAGGGCCTTGCTCAAAAACTCGGCATCGGATTCGTCGCGTACCAGGTTGGCCACGAATGATATCCCGGGGATACCCGCGTCCCGGGCCAGCCGGTATACCTTTTCCGCGGTGCGGATACTGGAGCGGGTGGGGATCACCACGATCAGCAGATGATCCACTCCGGCGATGGTGCCGCGGCCCAGATGTTCCACCCCGGCTTCCATGTCAAGGAGTACCACCTGGGAAGGACCCAGGAGCAGCTTGGTCAACAGCCGGCGCAGGACATTATTCTCCGGGCAGGCGCAACCGCCCTCCGCGGTCTGGATCGCGCCCAGGACCATCAGCCGGATGCCGTTATGTTCGAGCATGAATTCGGCCAGCAGATCGTCGACCTGGGGGTTGATCTGGTAGAAGGGTGATCCCGGGGTCTTGCCCGAGCGTTTAACCAGCAATTCGGTCATCTCCGCAATGGGGGTGATCCGGTCCACGTTTTCCACGCCCAGGGTCTGGGCCATGTGCGGGCTGGGATCCGCGTCGATAACCAGCACCTCCCTGCCGTTGTCCCTCATCTCTTGTGCCAGCAGGGCCATGATCGTGGTCTTGCCGACCCCGCCCTTGCCGCTGATCGCGATCTTCATGGATTACATTTCTTTGTAATTATTTGTAATTAACCAGCATGGCTGGGCCATGTTTTCAGGCCGCGACCACAACCAAGCAATAAAAATTTCCTCAGCCACAGAGCTTCGGCCGAGGAGACTTTCATCTAAAATGTTCAAGGGACCGGCGCTCATTCTCCGGGGTCGGGATCATGGAAATCAGGGCGCGGACGAATGGAGGGGGGTGACCCGGCGGCAGGGCTAATTCCCGGGCGCGGTCCCAGCGGAGCGGCCATAGCGGGTCTGGTATTTTTCCTGCAGGCCGGCCATCCGGTCCAGGTACTCCCCGGCAAAAGTCAACTGGGAAGATGCCTCTATCTCCTTGATCAAGGAATCGACGGGATAACGGATATCAATGCCGTAGCGGTTCATTTTCTCGTCATTGGCCCGGTCCAGGATCAGAATCGCATAGTACTTGATCAAGAGCCGCAGCCGGGGGACCCGCCGGTTGAGATAGGACTGGCCGCCAACGGTGTTCAGAAAGAAACCAGCGTACTCGTAAAGACTTGCCAGGGGCAGATCGATGGTCAGCAGGGAGCCGGCGGGCAGTCCCTGGTCCCGGCACCGGGGCTCCAGCTCGGACCAGCGGTAAAAGAGGGCAAGGAGCGGCTCCAGCCCTTCGGCCTCGTGGGTCAGGGTGTCCTTGATCAGCTGGATATCCTTTTTGCCGAGTACCCGGTAAAAATGGACCATGTTCTTCATGATCGAGAAGAGATCGTCGCTTTCGCGGACAACAATGGGCGGGTTGGCAAAGAGTTTTTTCAGGATTCCGGAGAAGTGGACAAGGCCGGGATCGCCGAGCTGATAGCGGCCGATATATTCCTGCTGATCCAGCCGCTGGAAAAAGGCGGAGATTTCCCTGGCCGGTTGCTGGCAGGGATTGCCTGCCCCGGCCGATTCCGAAAGGGCGGCGGGCCGGTCCGCTTCCGTATCGATCAAGGCCGGGGGCGTGGTTGCCCGGGCCGGGGTATCGGCCGGTGGCGTGGGTGTTACGGTTTTTTCAGGCGTTGCAATGGGCGGGATCCGGCCCTGCAGGAAAAAAAAGGCGGCCAGCGCCAGCAGGGCCGTGATAATAAGAACCGCCGGCAGGGTTGATTTATTTTTCTTTTTTTTCGCCGCGGCCATGGTTGCACAGGGCTGTGAGATACAAGGTTAACATCATCCGGCAAACTCCCCGCTGCGCGGCCGGTTGCGCGCCAAGTTGCGTCCCGGCGGGATTGCTGGACAATGTATCCCGGTTTCGCCACCAGGTCAAATGGAAATATCCCCTTATGATTCAGCGGTTGTCCGCTTGCGCGGATCGTGGTTTTTCTGCTTGACTCACAGGATCTTTGGCACTATGTTTTCCCTGTTTAATGAATCGTGATTCATCCCCTGGCGCTTCCAGGCGCGCCGGGAAGGTTATATCAGAATTCTAATGCAGTTGTAACCGTTTCTTTACCCAGGTATGTTTTTAACTCGTACCCGAATCATTTAAGTTTAATTCTAAGGAGGATCCAGTTATGTCAGTTTCCGTTGTCGGTCATTCCAACCCTGATACCGATTCCGTTGCCGCTGCCATCGCCTTTGCCAATTATCTGAAGGCCACCGGCACCGACGCAGTCGCCTGCATGCAGATTTCCGCTGATAATCTGAACCCCGAGAGCAAGGTGGTGCTTGAGAAGTTCGGCCTTGCCGCACCCGAGGAGATCACCGACGCGGCCGGCAAGGACATCGCCCTGGTCGACTTCAGTGACATCGGCCAGGCCCCGGCCAATATCGGCGATGCCAACGTGGTGGCCATTGTTGACCATCATAAGATCGGCGACATCACCACCAACAGCCCGATCTTCTTCTATGCCCAGCCGGTGGGTTGCACCTGCACCGTGCTGCTGGAGATGTACAAGACCAATAATATTGACCTGCCCAAGGATATCGCCGGGGCCATGCTCTGCGCCATCCTCAGCGATACGGTCAACTTCAAGTCGCCCACCTGCACCGACGCCGACAAGGCGGCGGTGGCCGAGCTGCTGACCATAACCGGGATCACTGATCAGGACGCGCTGTTCATGGAGATGCTGAAGGCCAAGTCCTCTGTTGACGGCATCCCGGCCAAGGATCTCATCTTCCGCGATTACAAGGATTTTGACATGAACGGCAACAAGGTCGGCATCGGCCAGATCGAACTCGCCACCCTGGACCAGGTAGCCGACATCCGCAACGCGCTGTACGCCGCGGTTGAGGAAGTCAAGGCCGACGGCCGGCACACGGTGCTGTTCATGCTCACCGACGTGGTCAAGGAAGGCACCGACCTGATGGTGGTCTCCGACGACCCGGGGCTGATCGAAAAGACCTTCGGCGGCAAGATCGAGGGTCAGACCATGTGGGTTGACGGCATGATGAGCCGTAAAAAGCAGGCCGTGCCGCCGCTGCAGAAATCCTTTGGCTGCTGATTCACAGCCGCGGTTTTTAATGTAAACGGCCGGACGGGCTTGTCCCGTCCGGCCGTTTTTGTTTGTCGCGCTCCGCAGGACGCGCGGCAGGACGTACAGGACGGGGACGCCCTTAATATTTGTCGGTCTCGCAACAACCCGCTCGACGGACGTGATTCGTCTTGTAACTTGTTGATTTTATTGGGTGGCATTTGAAGCTTTTCGGGTTGTTACGAGTTCATCATATTTAAATATTTAAAAAGTCTTTACAGGGATTATTTGATCGCCTGATAATTCTGTGCAGGGCGGTTCTGGTCAATCCTGAAATTTTTGCCGCTTTAGTAACATTTCCATCCGTCTTGCTCAAAAGCACGGAAATATATTCCTCTGTGAAACGGCGCACCAACCGTTCCTTGGCCGGTTTATAGGGTTCTATCTCCTCACTGCTCGAATCGAAGTCCCAGATTCTCCGTCCCTTGACCAACTGTTTTCCGGTTTCCAGTATTTCAAGATCATCCACCTCGACAACATTACCCGGCGAAGACATAACGACCTGCCGGATTGTATTCTGCAATTCTCTTACATTGCCCTGCCAGGATGCCTTGCTCAACATATAAACCGCGGCCTTTGAAAATTGTTTTTCCGGGATATCAAGTTCACAACAGGTTTTTTTCAAAAAATGATCAATCAGAAGCGGAATATCTTCTCTGATTTTCCTGAGCGGCGGGGTGTGGATGTTCACAATATTCAGCCGGTGAAACAAATCATCCCTGAAGGTTCGTTGAGAAATCTTGTGTTCCAGGTCTTGATTGGTCACGGCAATTATCCGGACATCTATTTTTTGAGTTTTGGCGGAGCCCAACAGCTTGATTTCCTGCTCCTGCAGCACCCGGAGAAGTTTTGTCTGCACCGAGACAGAAACATCGCCGATTTCATCAAGGCAGATAGTTCCGCCGTCAGCCTCAACGAACAGCCCTTTATGGTCGCGGTCGGCGCCGGTAAAGGCTCCCCGTTTATAGCCGAACAGTTCGCTTTCCAACAGGTATTCCGGGATAGCGGGACAATTAACCATGATGAATTTTTTATTTTTCCTGGTGCTGAGGTTGTGGAGGGCATGAGCCGCAAGCTCCTTGCCGGTCCCGGACTCCCCGCGAATAAGCACGGTATAGTTTGACTGGGCGATCATTTTAATCTGTTTATAAAGATTCAACATCGGCCTGGACTGACCGATGAACCCGGACAGGGTCCCCTGCTCACAGATAATCTTCCTGAGGCTGGTATTCTCCCTGACAAGATGATTTCTTTCCAGGGCCTTGCCGATGGTTCTGACCAGCGAATCCTTGTCAAACGGTTTGGTAATAAAATCGTAGGCACCTTTTTTCATCGCCTCCACAGCCGTCTCAATGGTTCCGAATGCGGTCATCATGATCACGGTAAGCTCCGGGTCTTCAGCCTTGAGTCTTTCGAGAAGCTCAATACCCGTCATCTCCGGCATGCAGATGTCAAGCAGTGCGACATCAATGGACTTCTGCCGGATGGTTGCAACGGCATCCTGACCATTATCAGTGGTGAGCACCGCCAGATCCGGCATCTGCCGTTCCAGGGTCCTTGACAGTCCGGCAAGCATGTCCAGTTCATCATCAACAATGAGCAACCGGTCTTTTTCCATCTTAATTCCGCTCCCTATTGTTCATTGCAGCCGCGGGCAGGGTTATGGTAAAGGTTGTTCCCTGCCCCTGTATGCTTTCAACATGAATATCTCCATCATGTTCCTGAATAATTCCGTAACTGAGGGAAAGCCCCAGACCGGTGCCCTCACCGGGCTTCTTTGTTGTAAAAAATGGATCGAAAATTTTATCAAGCACCTCCCGGTCAATTCCCTGGCCGTTATCTTCGATCTTGATTTCAATCTGGGCCGTTTCCTTTCGATGCCGGGTTATTATCCGGATAAACCCCTTCCCCTCCATTGCCTGGAAGGTATTAATGAACATATTCATAAAAACCTGTTTCATTTTTCTCGGGTCAATATGTATTTTTGGCAAATCATCCTGCAGATCAAGGAGTAAATCGATTCGGGCCTTGCGAAACTGGTTACAGGTAATTTCGACCACACTCTGAATACAGTCATTAATCGAAGCAGGGATTTTTTCCGTCTTCTGGCTGCGGGCAAACAGGAGCAAATCATTCACAATCCGATGGCAGTTCCGGGCATGCTTTTCGATAATCCCGAGATCGGAAAGCTGTTTCGGCCGGTCCGCCAGATCTTCCTTCAACAGGTCGGCATAGCAAAGAATAATCCCGAGCGGGTTGTTAACCTCATGGGCAATGCCGGCGGCAAGCTGACCGATGGCCACCATTTTTTCCGTCTGCTGAATATTCTGTTCCGCCTGCTTCTGGTGGGTAATATCCTTGGCATAACAGACAATACTGTCAGGCGCTCCCTTCTCGTCAAACACAGGGAAAAACTGGAGTTCAAATATACTGCCGTCCTGCAGGCAGGCCTGTTCGGTCACCGGCTCCCGGATCATTACGGGCAATGCCCTGGTAAACAGAGAAAAAGGGGCGGGAAATCGTTCGGCAAGATGTTCGATCGGACAACCCAGTACATCTTCAGGGTTTAAGGCATATTTCCCCAACAGGGCCTCATTGACCATCCGTACGTTCCCGTCGCCACCCAGAAGGACAACAAGGTCGGTGATGGCATTAAACACTGATTGCAGCAGCCCCTTGCTTTGCAGAATCCCATCCAGATTCTTGGCGTTCTCCAGGGTAACACCAAGCTGGCGGCCAACGGAAAGCAGCAGCTCACGAAGTTCTGGTGTCACCTCATCGATATTGATACCGATAAGCGTCATAACGCCGAGAATTTGCTCGTGGCAGCATAACGGGACAACAAGGTGGTTGGAGTCTTCACCCTTTCCTTTAACCAATTCTATTTTGTTAAAACTCTTTTCGCAGCTTTCCCCAGGGGTGGCGCCCGTCTTTTTTTCAGATTTTGTGGTGAAGAGCTTGATGTCCCTGTAAAGCGTGAGATCAAGCTCTTCAGCGTTCAGCTGGCATTGCAGATCTAAACGGGACGGGTCCTCTGATAGAAGGTAAATACCCGCTCCGGCAGCAGGTATGACCTTCAGGATCTGGCCGAGCACCCTTGGCAGGATTTTCTTGAGCTGTTCCGGCTGGGTCAGAAGTTCGGTTATGGTGTTCAGGGTAAAGAGTTCTTCGTTTCTTGACCTTACCTTTTCCCGTAAAAGTTTTTCCGATTTGCTGAGGGCTTTGGTACGTTCGGAGACTTTCAATTCAAGGTTGTCCGTGTAATCCCGCAGTTGCTGATGGGTCTTCTGTAAATGATCGGATATTATCCCGGCCGCTGAAACCAACTCACCGATCTCATCCATTTTTTTTGACTGTTCATAGAGTTTTTTCCCTTCATCGTCTCTTAAATTTGCCCAGAAAAGATCCAGGACCCCGTGCAGATTCTGCACAATCAAACGGTTGAAAAAAAACCAGATAGACAAATAAAGCAATACGGTTACAAATAAAACCATGAACAGAATTGCAACGGTCGTCTCCCTGATCCGCTCCAAACCACTCTCAACAGGAATACCGATACTGACAACGCTGGTGAATGTATCCGTATCCTTGGAGAAGCCGGAGTTGTCATCATACCGTTGGATAATCGAGGGCGGGGCATCGTCGGGATCACCGTGGCAATGCAGGCATGATTCTTTATATCTTACCGGGGTAAAGCGCATATAGTACTTTCTGCCCTGGTTCATTATTATGCCCTGCCAGCTGCTTTCAGCGGGATGCTCATTGAAATAGTCCATGATTGCAATCTCTTCCGGGGTTGCCTCAAACTGCGGATTTCTGGCCTTGATAGCCACCCGCCGGTATACGAAGTCGGGCAGTTCTTTCTTTAAGCGCTCCATCACCTCCCTGCTTATATAAGAACTGGACATTGCCTCCACGACAAAAGAATCATGGCCAAGCTCTTCGTACATTTTGGGCCGCAGAACCTCGCTGACATATCCTCTCATCGCGGAAACAGACTGCATTATCAGCTCTGTCTCCTGGAAGGCCCTGTCGACAAGATTACGTTTCTGATAGGAATACATAAAAAACGCGGTCATTCCACTGAAGCAAAGCAGGATGCCGGCAAGCACCACAAGAAATTTGTTTGGCAGTTTCGTAAACCTTGCCTGAAAAGATTTGCGGGAGCGAATTTTCTTCATGGCTGATACCTGTTTATTTTCATTTTTATATACCGACCATGCTTTGTCGGTCTCGCAACAACCCGCTCGACGGACGTGTGTCATGTTGTAACTTGTTGATTTTATTGGGTGGCATTTGAAGCCTTTCGGGTTGTTACGAGTTCATCATGCTTTGTCGGTCTCGCAACAACCCGCTCGACGGACGTGTGTCATGTTGTAACTTGTTGATTTTATTGGGTGGCATTTGAAGCCTTTCGGGTTGTTACCAGTTCATCATGCTTTAACCAGTCCGGACAAAACTGTCAAGTTATGGATACACTGTATCTTGCGCGTACCACTTATTGGCCCCAAAAAACAAACCCTCTTCTGTTGCGGACATGCTCCTCGGATGTAACCATCTATAATTATATAATTTTTAAGATATGTTCGTTTTTTTGTCCTACCAGGCACCCTCCTTGCTGACAGGACTGCACATCCAGGCGTTGATGGCAGCTATTTTAAGAAACAACGGCCCTGGTCGGCGGTGCTGAGTATTTAACAAAATATTAAGGGAGGGCGGATATGGCAGAAAATTCCAACAGCGAAGTTGTTCGCGATGTCGGCAGGTGGGAATGGTCGGAACTGTGGAGGAAAGAGGACTGGTGGGCCATCTGGCTCGGGTTTATCATCCTGCTGGTGGGAATGTTTATTTATTTCCCGCATAGTGGGGAAATGAAAGCAAAAATAGAAAAAGCGGAGGCACAGTATGGAGCTGCCGCCAACAGGACAAACGCCATAAAGACCATCGCCTGGTACCAACTTTCCGACGGTAAAAAGAAGGCCGAGGCAAGGAAAATCGACGCTGGCAAATGGTTGGCGAATTTCACCCACAAGCCTCATAAATGGTCGACCAATCCCCTGGATGCCTTTTTTATGAGTCCGGAAAAGGCAGCGGCCAAAAAAGCAAGGGCCATGGAAAAGTATGAAAAGAAAAAGGCCGCGGAAAAAGCAGCCTTTGCCGCCGCCCAGGCAGCGGAGGCCGCGGCGGAAGCGGCCGGCTTCAGGGATGAGTCACTCAACGCTGCCGCAACAGTTGCCATCAACAAATGGCGAGACGCAAAACTCTTTGCAGGAAAAGCCAAGAAAAAGACCAAGGTCAAGGCCTATAACCAGATCGGCTCCCTGATCGGTCTCGGGGTGTTTTTCTGTTTCTTTTTCGGCATCCCCATGATCTTCATGGGCACCCCCTTCAAGAAATTCGCCATCGGCTTCATCTTTGTCTACGGAATGACGATACTGGCCTGGTTTTTCAGCTACCAGGCGACCATGAAGCATTATGGCATCGGCTATGCCTTCTGGGCCATCTTTCTCGGGATGTTGGTCAGCAATACGATCGGTACCCCGAGATGGGCCATTCCGGCAATTCAGACCGAATATTATATCAAGACCGGCCTTGTTCTGTTGGGCGCTAAAATTTTATTTGAAAAAATTGTCACCATCGGTACCGCGGGGATCTTCGTGGCCTGGGTCGTCACTCCGACCGTCTGGCTGGTCACTTACTGGTTTGGCCAGAAAATCGTTAAGATGCCATCCAAACGGCTGAATGCCGTTATCTGCTCCGACATGTCGGTCTGCGGCGTTTCAGCCGCAATTGCCGCCGCTGCCGCCTGCCGGGCCAAAAAAGAGGAACTTACTCTGGCAGTAGGCCTTTCCCTGGTCTTTACGGCCATCATGATGATTGTCATGCCCGCGGTCATCAAAGGGACCTTCCCGGTTGACAAGCAGATGATCCTCGGCGGCGCCTGGATGGGCGGGACCATTGATGCCTCCGGCGCTGTTGCCGCGGCCGGCGCCTTCCTGGGTGAAAAGGCTCTCTATGTTGCCGCCACCATCAAAATGATCCAGAATGTCCTGATCGGTGTCATTGCCTTCTTCCTGGCTCTTTACTTCACCACCAAGGTGGAAGTTGAAGAAACCGGCGCCAAAGTCGGTCTTTCTGAAATCTGGTTTCGATTCCCGAAATTTGTCCTCGGCTTTATCGCCGCTTCAGTGATCTTTTCAATGATCTATTCAGGCTATAATGCGGAAACCGGCGGCCTTGGCAGGGCAATGATCGACAAGGGTGCGGTCAAGGGCATGAGCGACCTGTTCAGAAAATGGTTTTTTACCATGTCTTTTGTCAGCATCGGTCTGGCCACCAACTTCCGCGAGTTGAAGCATCATTTTAAAGGCGGCAAACCGCTTACTCTTTATGTTTTTGGTCAATCATTGAATCTTGTTTTAACCTTGGTCATGGCGTATATCATGTTCTATGTGGTATTCCCGGAACTGACGGCGACCATCTAGCATGAACAGATAACGATAAAAAAACCAGGACATCCGGGAGGCCACAACCTTCCGGATGTCTGTCATGCTGTACAGATCAAGGCGATACGGCCTGTTCCGGTGAACGGTCGGGCGGTAGCGGATATGGAGTAAAAAAAATGACTGCGGAAACAGCCCATCCCCCTGCGAGACACCCTTGGTTGACAATGTTTTTCTTTCTGTTCCTGGTCTGGTCATTCGGCTGGGTCATCGGCCCCTATATTATTAATCACAGCCCGATATACAGCCGGATTGTCCAGGTCGTTGAAGAACGGGATATAGACTCAGCGGCCTATATGTATGAAGAAAGCGTGGGCTCATATGATGGTGAATATTACTTGAGTGATTCGTTCAAACATTCCGGCCGGGACGACTATGGACCCACCAAGGCCTTTTTCTCCGGAATAGCTTTATGTTTCATCATTCTGGGACTTGGCTGGCGATACATCATGTAGCCGAACTTTGCCGTTTCCCGCCGCAGGGCATGAACCGCGTCTTTCTAAAATTGATGAACCCGTAACAACCTGAAAGGCTTCAAATGCCACCCAATGAAATCAACAAGTTACAACATGACACACGTCCGTCCCGCAGTAAGGTTTCGGTAAACCCCGTACGTTTGAGGTTGGACCGGGAAAGGGGTTTTCTTATAGCGAACGGTGTAGCGGACCCTGAGCCGCAGCCGTGACGGCAAAAGCGGAATTTGAAACAACTTCGGC
>JAKITW010000033.1 GCA_021647905.1 Desulfobacterales bacterium
TGCCGAAGTTGTTTCAAATTCCATTTTTGCCGTCACGGCTGCGGCTCAAGGTCCGCTACACCGTTCGGTATAAGAAAACCCCTTTCCCGGTCCAACCTCAAACGTACGGGGTTTACCGAAACCTTACCACCGTGGAGGCGAAAACGGGCAGTATCGACTGAAATTAAAACAGCATTTCCAGGAATCGTTTATGGAACTGGGTGAGATCCGCGCCGCATTCACCGCAGTAGAAATGGATCTCGCCCAGGATCTGGGAGTCGTCCATCTCCTGGCTGAAGGTCCCGTCTTCGTTCTGAATAAAACGGGTGGTCAGCACCGCGTTATCGGCTACTTCAAGAAAATCCGAATTATTCCCGCAGTCCGGACAGACGATTTGCCGGGTTGATTGAATTGCAATCACTGTATTTTCAACTCGTTAAACGTTCAGGTTCTTTTTTCTTCAGCCACACCGGCCCCGGCATTGCCGGAATGGCTCGCTACTCTACGCAAGTGCCGCGGAATTGTCAACTCATCCAAGCCGAGCGGCCTCAGCAGCAACGTGACCAGCCAACGCCGTTACCAAGGTCTTGAGGCTGGTCATCGGCGACATCCCGGAAAACTCTCCAGTGTCAGCGGCCTTTCGCGGCGACGTGATGATTGTCGCGGTTGTGTACAGCTGCTCTTTCACCATTTTCTGGCACAGGAGGTCGTATCGCTTGAGGTACGACGCACCCTTGAATTCATCGAAGATCGGAAAGTGAGGTGATTTGTTTTTGACGGGCCTTCGTGATTCCGGGGCATCCTCGACCAGCATCAGCCAGCCAACAAAAGGAGGGGGCTGTTTACCGAAGGCTCCTTCGCGAAAGGCCGTCCAAAAATCGTGGGCAGTACCGATCGCCTCTTCGGTACGGTTGTTGAAATTGTTGCCGAACGAGGGGCCGACCTGACTTTTCAGCTCGATGGCGGCAATCAGCTCGCCTTTGTGAGTGACCAGAAGATCCCAGAGTTTGGTTGGTCGAAAGTAACCGGGCAGCGTCAGCACAGCTCTCTGCTGGTGAATCTGGGCGTGTGCCAGTCCGTTGGCCCGCACGATGTCGAGCACCAACGCTAAGAACCCGTCCATATTCTTACCAGCGGTGACCCCGGCCCGCTCACCGTGGTCAGCCTTTCCGGACTCAATCTGCTTCTGTCTCGCTGCCTCTCGGTTCCCCCAAAAAGTCTTTACGGCCTCGCAGGCCTTTTGTTCGTAATCAACAAGGTCAAGAGCCATTTATTCTCCATTGCCGCCAAGGGCTGATTGTTCTTCGCAGCTCAGGCCGTACAGCTTGAACACTGCACGGTTGCACGCCTGCAATTCCCGCCTGATGGCAGCTTCCGCCAATTCGGTCCGCAGAGTATTGGGAACATCCTTCCATGGCGGGAGACGAATGCGGCGTAGGTACTGCGCTTGAAACCGGAGGAATCCCCCGCGCATCTTGGTTGAATAGGTCGCCACGAATAGCCGGGTAACGGCTGCGAGCAAGACGGCCTGCAATGCCCGCAAGTCCCACGCATCGGACGTGACATAATAAAGATTGTGGTGTGGATAGAGCCGGCCACCCTCGAACACGACATGAGCCTTTCCCTTGATGTCAGGGATCAAGAGCTTCGGTCTCTTTGCAAGCGCCGGGGTGATTCGGTCAATCGTGCGATACCAGTTCGCCGGTGACTTCCGGGCACAGTGACGGCCGGCAATGATCTCCAGCCGCGCCTCCAGGTAACGGCGCAGGCGTGGGTAGTCCCGTAGATCGACAAGCCCCCCGCCCTCGGCAAACGGATTGATGACCCCCCGGCCATGCCAGCGTACCTCGCCGGACATGATGTCTTTGGTCGTTACCAGTGGCAGCTTCCGATCCGGCTCGACATCGATGTCGTTGAAGGCACCTATGAAAGCCTTGTCCGCGCCCGTCGCTACGCCGATACCTACCTTGCAGCCAGCCTCTTCCAAGCTCGGGAATTGCTGCTCGAGCCGACGAATCAGCGCCATCTGATCCGACGATTCCAGTAGCCACGGCTCTGTGCCATTGGGGACCCGGGCCAATTCGCGCACTGACCCGGCATCCTTTGGCAAGGGCATCGCCCGCAGTGTATCGGCTAAGGTCGCCAACAATGCGCGATCGATGGCAGGGCGATGGGCAATGCGTGTAGCACCGGATGGTTCCCGGCTGATGATGGTGATGGCAGGGTAGGCGATCACGTCGGAGTGAAACGCCGGGGTATCCACCATATCGACATAGATTTTCAGGCGGAATTTTTTGGCCACCAGACGACGCAGTGGCCCTCCGTAGCGGTTCTTCATCCAGCGGTCCGCGCAAATAAAGCCCAAGCAACCCATCACAGAGAGCAACGATAACGACCGCTCAAAGAAAGGGATATAGAGGTCAGCCCGATCGTAGATTGTCCGATAACGAACGCGATATTCAACCAGCAGGGGCGCAGGGATCAATTCCTGGCGCACATAGGGGGGGTTGCCAACCACGAAGTCGAATTGACCATCCAGCGGAATCAGCAGGAAGTCACCTTGGACAAGCCAGCGATTTGCGAGCGCGGTTGCCGTTTCCGCCGGCAATCCCTCCTGCTTGAGCAAGGCAACCACTTGCTCACGGGTGGAATTGAACGTGTCATGATGCAGCTCAACCGCCCGGATAGCATTGCCAAGATCATCCAACGCAGACCCTGTCGCCCCAGTCGCGGCCCGCCATGCAGTCAGCAGCCTGCGCACCACAACGAGCAAAAAGTCACCGCCACCGAATGACGGCTCCAACAGCCGCTTTTGCTGCAACGGCTGATCTGCCGTGTAGCCGGCAAGGTCCAGGATGAAATCAACCACTTCGACACGGGTGAAAACCGCGCCTCGCGCTTCCGGACCGCCACCTTTCGCCAACGCTTCAACAGCATCGTTCACCAGTGGCGAACGGGTGCAAGTATATTCATCAAATAAATTGAGTTGTCTTAATAGCAAAATTTTATCTCGTAATTGCACAAAGTTACATTATGTGGAGCCGCTAACACAAAGTAAACATTCAGTAAACCCCCTCCTGTCGGGAAAGGGGTCTTCTTCTACCGACGGCCGCTCCATTGAAAAGGGCCGGCTGTTCATAAACAGGCTATCAAGCAGGAACTCGCTTCGCCGCAACGGCGATTCGGAAGCCATAAGCATATCCTGCCGAAGTTGTTTCAAATTCCGCTTTTGCCGTCACGGCTGCGGCTCAGGGTCCGCTACACCGTTCGGTATAAGAAAACCCCTTTCCCGGTCCAACCTCAAACGTACGGGGTTTATCGAAACCTTACCCCGTCGCCTCAAATGATTCATTAATAACCTTCTAGTTTTATTAATCTTTTCAGCAGGATATCTTCGACATTCTGGCGGGAATCAATAACTGATAAAATGTAAACCTTTTTGACTGAGATTCTGTAAATAATTCTCCATGGTGAAACTATAAGTTCCCGATATAGAAATATGCCTTGACCTTGAAGTTCCGGGACGATTCGACACCTTTCTGGAAACTGCGTAAGGCTTGATGCTTTTTCTTTTATTTTTTCAAAAATTGTTCTGGCATTTGTGGGACTGTCTTCGGCGATATATAGAATTATTTTTCCAAGGTCATCTTCTGCAATTTTTGCCCATTGAACCTTGTATGGAGTACTCATTTTTCCTTCTTTGCCAACATTTTTTCAATGTCTTGAAAGACACGATTCTGAGTTTTAGTATTCCCATTTTTGATGTCTTCTTCTCCCTGGGAAATTAATTTAAGCAAGCCAATAGCTTTACGCATATTGTCATAGCTTTCCGGGTCTTGAAGGACTGCTCTTGGTTCCCCGTTTTGTGTAATAACAATGGGACGGTGTGTGTCGTTAATTTGTTTTAAAATGTCAGCTGCGTGGGATTTGAGAAAGGAAACCGGCTTGATATCGGATGATATATTCATAATAACACCTCCTGGCTTAATATGGTACCATATTAAGACTATATGTCAATGTAGTATATGCTGTGTTGTTTTTGATATTGTATCGAGATAGACCAGCCAGTTACCCGCCCTCTCACAGATCCCTGCTCCACAACCCGACTCTATCCGGATGGGGCATGGGCAGCTTGATTCATGTCATTTAACCCACAGAGTTCCCGGAAGAACCAGAAAATTGCTGGTCTATCCGGATTCCCCAAACGCCATGCCATGCTGGTTAGTACCAACGTTATCTTTATCTTTTTATTCCCAAGGGTTAAACAGGGACACACCGCTTATTACCATGTCAGGAGTGTTTCTTGTCACCACGGTGAGGCTGTGAGCAATACCTGTAGCAGCAATTTGACCATCAAGGGTTGGCATACCTTTTCCCGCGGACTCTGATAAGGCTTGGGCCTTTCCCCATGCAGTAGCTGCTTGGAGGTCAAAATTAATAATTCTGTTTTCAAATCTTTCTCTGAGTTCAAAATTAACCCAATTATGCAATTTTTCTTTCTTTTTGCTCTCAGGCAGTTTTTCAATGCCTTTGTGAATTTCGCCAAAGGTAAGAACGCTAAGAAATAATTTGCTCTCTTCTGTGCTTGTTATCCATGCCGTAACTTTTGGGTTAGGATTCTTTTTAATTAATTCGGATACAACGCATGTGTCTATAAGGTATTTCACAGCTCAATATCCCTCGGAACATCTTTATTTCTTTTTAAATATAGCTCTTCACTTGCAAGGGGAGAGCTTTGGAAAAATTTCACCAAGCTCTTTTTTGGTTTTATTAATTTTTTGTATTCTTCGATTGCAAGGATAACGACCGCGGCTTTGCCATGTTTTGTTACGACCTGGGGGCCATTAACCCGTGCCTTGTCGACCAGGCTACTAAATTTGTTTTTGGCTTCTTGAAGTTGCCAGTGATTTTTATTCATGGTGACACCTTTGTCAGGGTTAATCTGGCTAGACTGTCTAGAACATAACCTCCTGCCGTTAAGCTGTCAATTTTTGTTTTTCAAGAACACGGCCAACAGCCTTGAACTTGTTGACAGCAAAGGCATTGTCGGTCTCGCAACAACCCGCTCGACGGACGTGATTCGTCTTGTAACTTGTTGATTTTATTGGGTGGCATTTGAAGCCTTTCGGGTTGTTACGAGTTCATCAAGGCATTGATTTAAGAGAAAACATTTTTTCTCTTGACAGGGGGAGTATAGGATGTCCCGGATGCTGTCCGCAGTTCACGGCCCGAATAGCAGCCGGCAGGGCCGGGTGTCGGCGGCCGTCTTGCCGGAGCGTAATTATCCCTCGTTATAGTAAATAGACATGCAGGGCGGACATATCTGGTTGTCGTAGTCACCGGCCGTCATCCTGTGCCTGAACATCTCGTAGGCCGGACCGTTCCAGATGTCCTTCAGACTGTCGCAACGGACATTGCCCATGATATTGACGCCATTGTAATCGCGGCAGCAGGCAACGACATCGCCGTTCCACTGCACGACCAGATACTGCCAGCAGAAGGGGCACACCATGTGCGGGGGATAGGTTTCGTACCCTCCCAGCTCGACCATCTCCGGCTCGCTCCAGGGAAAGAATTCCCGCAATTCGACATCAATGCCCCGTTCCTTCCATGTGGCCTTGAACCGTTCGGCATGGCCGGCGTTCTCCGCCAGGCGGATCATTCTCACCACCAGCCTGGTCCGGGCCTTCAGTCTATCCGCAATATCAACGGCGGTCCGGATATTGTGAACAGCCAGATCAAAGTCGGCATGCGGTCCGCGGATGCGTTGGTAGCTGTCACCATCGTACCCGTCAAGCGAGATGATGATTTTATGGGCACCGGCCCTGAAAAGTTGCTCCGCCTTTGCCGGGACGAATTCGGGGCCGTTCACCGACAGGACGCCCTTGAGACCAGCCTGGGAGACATATGCCGTCATCTCCGGAAGCCGGTGGTGCAGCAACGACTCACCAAAGTGAAACAGCTCTATCTCCTTTTCCCGGGTCAAGGCGGAATAGCCGGCAATCTCGTCAATGACCCTGGCAAAGAGATCCATATCCATGAAGCCGACGGATCGGGTCATTTTTCTGTGGCGGGGACACATGACGCAGGTGTAGGGACAGGCATTGGTCGGTTCAATCTGATGCAGGTGCGGTTCCGGCGCCCGTTTCAACGCAAAAAGACGCGCCCACCCCTGGCGGGAATTCAGCAGGGAGGGGAGGGCCTGTTTCTTGAGTCGTTTCCGTATCAAATCCGGCATGTTTTTTCCTGTTACAGGTTCAGATAGAGAAAACCGGGATCATCCTGAAAGGACAGGGCGTACATGAGAACAAAGAGCAGCGTATACCAGATGACGGCAAAAATCCCGGCCCAGCGTGGTTTCAAAAAGCGTGACAGCAGATTGTACATATCAGGACCCCATGAACCAGGAGGAAATGGCTTGATGTGCCAGGCCGGTCAACATGTAGCTGGAGATCACGAAAATCATGGTCAAGGCGATGCCGGCCACTTCTTCGGTTTTGCGCAGGAGTCGATTCCCGGTTTTCGGAAAACGGTCCCGGAATCGACTCCAGCGTTGCTGGATCATGATGCCCAGGGCATGGTACAGCCCCCAGAGAATGTAGCGCATGGAAAATTCATGCCATAGTCCGATGACCAGCATGGCAACGGCTACGGCGGCCAGGGGGCTCCTGGTCACCGCCGCGGCCGGTTTATAAACATAGTCCCGGCACCAACTCGTCAGGGAGATGTGCCAGCGTCGCCAGAAATCGCTGATGTTTCCAGCCAGAAAAGGAAAGTTGAAATTCTCGATAATCGTGAAACCCATCATGGCCGAGACGCCGATGGCGATATCGGAACAGGCGCTGAACCGGAGGTAGAGATCGAGCCACATGTAGAGCGAATCGAGAAACTGCGATTCCAACGGCGATAGACGGGGGGCTAGACCGGTGAGAAAGTTTTTCAACTGGCCGGCAATCAGGAAGTTGGCAACGATGATCAGCTTGGCGTAGCCGTGAAAGGCGCGTTCCAGTCCATAGGAAAACCGGTCCCAGTCCCAGCGTCTTCGGCGCAGATCGCGGAGATATTCGGGAAACCGGTGGATGGGGCCGACCAGGAGGGCTGGGAGCAGGAACAGATAGCAGAAGAATTCAGCCGGGCCATGACGGCGCAGCGATCCCGCGTAGGATTCAAAGGCGTAGTGAAGCTGGCGGAAGATATAGTAGGACAGACCCAGGGGGATGACGAACTGGTCGGGCGCCAGGCTGACGCGGGTCTTGAAAAGGGCAAAAAGTCCGCCGAGGCCGGCACAGAGAAGGACAAGCCCGGTGGTACTGATTCTGGACCTGGTGTTGCACAACCGATAGGTGACCCCTGCGCTGGTCACCAGGATGGCCAGAGACGGCGGCGATGCAAACCCGAGAAAGATAACGCCGCAAAGGGCCGCACCGTGGACCTGGAACCTTGCCGGAAGAAGCCAGGACAGGCCGATGGCTGCGGCCAGCCCAACCAGCATTTCCGGCGCAGTAAAGGTCATTGATCGGTTCCCGCTGCGCTGTTCTTTGAATCCAGGCCGGCCAGCATGTCGAGGAACCAGGTGGTATAGACCGTTCTGCCGGCCTGGTTCATGTGGGCCGCGTCCGTATAGTAGGTGTCACGGGACAGGGGGTGTGGAAAGGCGAGATAGGGGATACCGTATTCCTTTTCAATTCGTGTCATCAGGTCGTTGAATTCCGCGCGGAACCCGACCGGCAGATAAGCCCATGCCTCCTGCGAGCGGGGCAGATCAAGGAGATAGACCCGGGTGCCGGCAGCCATGGCCTGCTGGAACAGTTCCAGAAAATGGGCGAGTTCCGCGATCTCCCTGACCCGGAACCGGGCCGCATGGGCGGCGTATCGGGAAAAGTTGAAACCAGCTCTTGCTTTTTCTTCGAGAAAGAGCGGCTGATGGTCCATTCTTATATGAAGCTGCTCTGCCTTGCCTTGAAACAGGAGCCGCGGCGCCGAAAAAAGAAGATAGAACAATTTGTATATACGCCGGCGGTGATTATCAATGAAACTTCTTTCCTCGGGCAGATCTCCATGAACATAGATGTCCGACCCGAAAAGATTGGCCTCCAGAAAGATAAATTTCGGTTGGTTCCGGATGGCCTTTGTCAGGACAGGGGACAGCTGAGACAAACGCATTATAGGTTTCGAGATAACACAGGCTTGAAGAACTGGACCGTTGTTCCGGTACTGGAGCTTGTTGAGTTCATCACTAGAAGGCAGGGCTCGACGGAGCAGCGAGGTGCCGAAGATATAGATGTCGGCTCCGGGATCAAATCGGGTGAATGGGAGCGTGGCCAGGTTGACCGCGGAATTAGCCGCCCGCCATTGCGCGGCGCGGACTTCAAAAAAGAGATGGCTGGCCACGAAAAACAGGGCAATGGCCAGGATGGTCCAGAGCCATACCCCAGGTGGCGGAACGAGCCCGGACTTAGCAGCCATCCCCTGGCGCTCCTGTTTTTCCCTCGCACAGGGCATGGATATCGCCCAGGGTTCTGATGCCGATGATCTCGGCGGCGGAGAATCGGATCTCAAAGTTTTTTTCCACCTCAGCGATTAGTTGCAGGTGGACCAGCGAGTCCCATTCCGCTGTCTGCTCCTCGGCCGTATCCAGGGAGAGAAGCTCAACCTCTGTTTTGAAGCAGGCGGCGGCCAGGCGCAGGAGTCTGGTTTCTGATTGAGGATCTAAGGGCGCGGCCGGGATGATGCGACGGCCGTTGATTACGCCGCGCAACTCCTCAAGGCGGACCTTTCCGGATCGGCCCCGCGGCAGGCTCTCGACAATATGGATTGCGGCCGGCACTTTTTTCCCCTCAAGATGCTGACGGCTGAAGAGGGTCAGGGCCTTCTCATTGATGGCCGCCCCGGCCTTGAGGGCGACAACGCTGATGACCTTCTCGCCCCAGACCGGATCAGGAATTCCAAGGGTCGCCGCCTCGACAACCGCTGGGTGGGTGTTGAGCACCTCGGTGACTTCCTCGGGGTGGACATTGAAGCCACCGGAGATGATGACCGCTTTTTTCCGGCCCAGTATCCGGTAACACCCCATGTCATCCATTTCAGCGATATCGCCGGTGTATAACCAGCCCTGGCTGAGAACCCTGTCAGTGGCCTCCGGAGCGTTGAAGTAGCCGCGCATGAGCAGATCGCCACTGATCAACAGTTCACCCCTGCCACCGGCTGGGACGTCCTGACCGTTTTCATCAACCAGCCGCGCCGCGCAGTCCACAGTCCTGCCGATCGTACCGATGGGTCTCCGGTCAGGTTCGTGACCGGCAAAGAGGCCGCCGGCCACGGTCTCTGTCAGCCCGTAGACATTGATGATCGACATCGCGAACATCTCTTCGAACCGTTGCCATAAGTTGGTCTCCAGATGGGCTCCGCATGAGATCAGGAACTGGAAGGCGCCGTTTTGGAAACTGTCCCGCTGATCCCCACCCAACCGGCAGAGCAGGGCGAGAATGGTCGGGACTGCGACATAATGGGTGATCCGTTCCCGAAAGATCAGGTCAAGGGTCTCTTCAATGTGCTGAACGCTGAATCGAAATGGTCGATACCAGCGGGCCGTATTGAAGAAGGCCAGAACAGGGCCTTGAATCATGCCGTCGGCATGGGACAGAATCAGGGTGTTGAGGATCCTGGTCGTCGAGTCCATCCGGTAAACGGAACTGAGTGTCCTGAGATGGGCATCCAGGGCATGATGGGTGATGCAGACCCCTTTTGGATCGGCGGTGGTGCCGGAGGTGAAAAGAACATAGGCGTCATCTTGCGGGTCAAGCCTTTCCGGAAGCGATACCGGCTTCACTGCCGCCAGTCGGCCCGCAAGGGAGTCATCAACAGCCGGACGGCCGAGAAGGCGACTGACCAGTGAGGCCGCCGGTTGATTTCGAACCGGGACGACCGGGCAGGCTGTTGTTGGCTGCCAGGAGTCGATCAGTTCCTGGTCAAGAACCATTGCCCCGGGGCCGGTAAGTTCGATCAGCCGTCGAGCCCGGCGCGGTTTTGTTTCGGCATCCAGAAATACCGCCGTGATGCCGGTGCGCAACAGGGCAATAAACAGGATGGCGGCCAGGAGATCATCCTGGGTGGAAAAAACCAGGCGGTCGCCCGGGGTCAGGCCGAGGTCCTGGAACAGGCCGGCCAGAAGTCGAACCTGGCCGCAAAGCTGGTCGTAGGTGATGGTGCGATCACCGCTGGCAAAGGGTCTTTTCCCGGTTTCGCGACTGTCGGCCCGCGAGAACGCCTGGATAAGTGTTTCAGGGTACTGGTTCATTGAGATACATATGGTTGAGGTTATTTCTGAGTAATTTACCGCTTCCGCTCCGTGGCAGCCGGTCGATGGTAACGAAACAGTGCGGAAGCCGGCGCCGGCCGAGTTTGTGGAGAAGAAATTGTTGCAATTCGCTGATGATGGCGGCAGAGGATTCAACTGCCGTCCGTTGCCGGGGAACAATGTACGCCGCCATCCTTTCGTCGCCGAACTCGGAGCGATAGGGGTGGACCGCCGCCTCCATGACCTGGTGGTGTTGTTCCAGGGCGAGTTCGACTTCCTCCAGATGAATCAAATCGGTATGGGCGTTCTTGATGATGTTGCGACAGCGTCCCCGAAGGATGAAATGTCCGTCCGGCCGCTGTTCGGCAATATCACCGGTATAAAACCAGCCGTCCCTGAGTACCGTCTCGGTCAGGTCCGGCCGGCCGTAGTAACCCTGCATCAGATTCAGGCTCCGCACCCGCAACTGGCCGGGCCGGCCGGCCGGTAACGGCTGATCGTGCTCATCGACGATTTCCAGACGTGCGCCTACTGCCGGGCCGATCCCCGGATCATCCGGAAGAAAAGAGTCCAGGCCGTGGCCGGCACAGAGGCCGGATGTTTCCGTCAGGCCGTAATAATTGAGAACCGGCCGGCCGGTATGGTCGTAAAATTTTATGGTTTGCCGCGGATCCAAAAAACCGCCCGTACACAACACGGCCCTGAGACTGGAAAACAAGGATGGCGAGAAATGGTCGGCCATCATGTTGAGTTGCCGGATGACGATGGGGGCAATACCGATGAATGTGCATCGGTGACGCCGGATCACTTCCGGCAGCAGCAGCACCGTGCCGCGCACCGCCTCGCCGGCGATCACGGCTGTGCAGCCGGCCAGGAGAATGGCGATACAGGTGTTGCGAAGACCGCTCATGGCATGGAGGTCGCCCAGGTTCATGAAGACATCATCGGGCTGCCATTTGAAAAGATCCACCACCAGGGCACCGCTCCGGTACAGGGCGCCATGGGAGAGCATGACCCCCTTTGCAACACCGGTGGAGCCGGAGGTGTAGAGGATGACCGCGGTCTGTTCGTCGCTGACGACACGGGGGGAATAGGCCGGGGGAAATGTTCCTGCCTCTTCGAGCCAGAAGGAAAAGAGGGGGAAATCGGCTGCACCAGCCGGTTCGTCATAGATGACAATCTCCGTGTCGCCGGCAGGACGGGCGGCGGCCATGATTTTGCGTCGATCATGGTCCATGAAAAACAGCCGGGGCGTCAATTCCCGGCAGGTGTCAAGAACCGGCGCCGGGGGCAGACTGTGATCAAGGGGTACAAACACCGCGCCATAGGAGAAGCAGGCCCAGGCCAGCAGGATCGATTCCAGGTTCAACGATGCCCAGGAACATATTCGGTCGCCCGGTCGCACCCCGGCGGCCCGGAGCCGGGCCGCGATTCTGTCGGTTACCGTGTCAGCCTCGCCATAGGTGATCTTCTCGCCGCTGTCATCGATCAGGAGCGCGGTCCGGTCGGCAAATTTTTCAAAGGCATCGGCGCAAAGTAATTGCAGGGTACTCATACAGTCATTTCCTCAAATATTCTACCGAACTTTATTAATTAAGGCGGGCGGGAGCGGGAGGGGACGCTGGTACTAAAGCAACTTATTGCAGGTAGAGTTCACATTCCGGCAATTCTTCCGACCTTGCCAGGCGATTGACCGCCGAGGTGGTGATCCCGAGAAAACGGGCCACCTCCGCACCGGAATATCCCATCCTGCATACCGCTATCTGAACCAACAACTTCCTGGCACGCACCACATCCCTTTTCCTGCCCCCTGATCGGATTGCGGATGCGTCAATCCCTTCCTTCCCGGAAATCTTTACAAGAAGAGCCGGTAAATCGCTCTTTCCGGAAAACAACCGCAGCGTCTCTTTTTCCTTTTTTTCCGCTTCGGAAAGAATTCGATCGACAAAATCACTCCCGCCCAATATGCGGGCATCGGAACTCGGCTGGCTCTGTCTCGTTCCTTCATATCCCATTGATCTTATAAGTAAATTTGAGTACACAACTTATCTAACATAATAATGTGTTCCTCTTGCCTCTTCTTCTCGAGGTGTTTCCGATCTGCTGTTACTAATGTTCCATCTTCTATTATGGCAATTGCATGAAATATTGAATCATAAATTGAAGGATAGCCACTTTTAGGATGGCCAATTTTGATAATATCAATAGCTCTATTCCATTGTTCTTTAGTTGGTTCAATAAGATTGAGATTATAACGAGTTTGCTTTTCCAACAGTTGAACAATAGAATCTATTGGTAATCGATAGTATTGAGCCGTGGCAATCACCTCATAACGTAACAAATTAGGAGCTAAAAGAGTTAGGTTGCCCCTTGCCGCCTGCTCAAAAAGATACAAGGCTTCTTCCCTTCCATCTTCTTTCAAGTATAACTTATTAAATACCGAAGAATCGACAATATATAAAGGCATCTCATTTTCCTTTCTTGGCCACTTTTTCCTGTCTTGATTTTCTGATTTTTCTTAGCACTTCTGTTGATTCCTCAGAGACATCAAATGGTCTAAAGTTAACCAGAGATTGATATGCTTGCCATTTCTCCTCTTTATTCAGAGCCTCCTTGATCGCCTCAGCGATAAATTTGGAGCGTACTCCCTTGGTCACCTTAGCATAAAATAATTCTGCTACGTCTTCTGGTAATGTCACGGATATTCTTTGCATAATCCTCTCCAAACTGTATTACAGCGAATAATATTTCAGATCATATTTAATATAATATCATTGTGAGTATAAATCAATTGCTGAGATACGGTACTGCCCGAATTATGGGATTATAAGCGCGCCGAGGATACGTAACCGTGACCTCTCCGTTGGGTACTTGTACCGTTCCGCTTGTACGGACAAGGTGGCGATTTGTCTTGATTATTTAGGCGACCAATCCATCAACCCGAAACGGGAGATATTATAGCCAGCGCCGCACCCTATCCCGGTAATTTTGATACTCGCGACCGAAGCGGTCGACGAGGTAGCGCTCCTCCCGGGCTGCGACATGGTTGAAATAGAGAAACAAAAGCGGCAGCAGGAAAAAAAACCAGGCCGTGTTAAAGAGGAGGCCGAGACCGGCGTAGAGGAGGAGCAGGGCGAGACCGAACCGTTAAAGGGGACGCTATTGACTAACCCGGCAAAACCTGTTATGTTTCTTTCTCATTCATATAACGGAAGATAATAAAAGCCGGCAACGCCTTCCAGGCAAAAAAAATAAGTTGATATTTAATTTTGTCGGTCTCGCAACAACCTGCTCGACGGACGTGATTCGTCTTGTAACTTGTTGATTTTATTAGGTGGCATTTGAAGCCTTTCGGGTTGTTACGAGTTCATCAATTTTCAAGATGTGACCCTAACACTTCACCATACCCTGAAGAAACCCCTCGGTACTTTTTAGTAATAATCTCAGGTTGAAAAAAAAATGTACAATAGCCGGATCGTCACCGAAGAGGAAAGCCGAAATGCTCGCAGGAAAGAGCATCATAATGTTTCTTGTCGATTTGATAACGACCCGCATGATTATAAAATCCATGAGCTGTCCGCCCATGGATTTTCTTTTATCTGCAGTAAGGAGGTATCCCACTTCAAGCGCGGCGTAGTGCTGGAAAAAATACACATCACAAATGCCGAGGGAGTGGAAATCATCGTTGCGTCAGGCAAGATTGTTCATTCCACGGAGTTTGATTTTGAGCAGAACCGGTTCGGAGTTCATTATCTGAAAAAAGTCCTTGATCGAACAACTACCGGACAGATCCGGGTACCTCGTCATTTCCCAGAAATAGAGCTTCATGCGTTTTTAAATTTGAGCGGTGAAAAAAACAACGGGCTCCATACCGGTATTGTTAAAGATTTTACTGCCACCACAGCGCGTATAGCATTTGACCATCCTGCAATTGGCGCCAATGTGGGAGGTGAGGTGAGGGTCGTTTTTGAAGCTGAAACCAAAGAACTCTTTCAGGCAACGGCACAGATATTACGGAAAACAGATGACGGTGCGGAAGTCATTGTCCATTTTCTGGACAAACTGCTTGACGTGGACAAAATCAACTCAGTATCCGCAGCTTACCAGAACAGAAAAGTTATTTCGGCGGCAGTCCGGTCGCTGAAAAAATACAGTTCGGTAGCAGATTCTTTTAAATCCTTGGTCAGTGACTGGCGGATGTACCTTCAGCGCTTGAAACGTGTTCTTGATCAGGAAGAAAGGAAGAATATCTACAGGTCGCAGGAAGAACAGGAATATTTCCTCCAGGGCATCGAAGATAAGATCTTCAGCGATTTGCATGAATTCGTTGAGCGACTCAATGATTTCGCTGACAATATGCTAGGGGAAGATGGTGTTCTTTGTAAAGAATATTTCAGGGAAAATCTGAATCCCTATTTTCGAACTTCACCCTATGCCTCCTCTGTAATAGAAAGACCAAATGGCTATGCAGGTGATTATGAAACAATAAAATTCTTTTTCAAGAACCCCTACATCGGCGAATCTCTGTTCGGCAAGCTCATAAACAAGCATCTCTGTAGTATGGATGCGGTTATCGCCCATCAAGAACGGATTGATTTCCTCTACGATGAGCTTGTTGCCAGGTCCAACTATTCTACAGAAGCCTTTTCTTTTTTGTCGTTGGGTTCCGGACCAGCGGAAGAGGTGTTACGGCTTGTCGGCGACAAAGATTTTGCGATCTCGGTGCATGCCAACCTGCTTGATATGGATGCCTTTGCTCTCGCAGATTTTTCGGAGCGGCTTCAGTATCTTCCCCATGATAACTTTTCCTTTGAACTAATAAATATTAATATTTTGGATGTGCTGCGGAAAAAGGAGAGTGATCCTGCCAAGGGGAAATTCTCCATGACGTATTGTGCCGGACTTTTTGATTATTTCAGCGACGTGGTCTGTAAGAAGCTCATCCGTTATCTGTTGGGGCATACTAGTTCCAACGGTGTTGTTTTGTTGACCAATGTACACAAAAATAATACCACCCGTCATTTCATGGAGTTCTGTGGCGGCTGGGAAATAATTCACCGGGATGATGAAGAGATGAAGAGGCTTGTCCCCCCCGGGCATGAGGTTGAACTCTCCTTTGATCGAAACCATGCCAATATATTCATGAAGATCGTGGTGCCATCGGAATTAGAATGAGAATATCCGAATATGTCGCAAGGTTCGTTCACAAGGTGCCGGTAGAGTTTACCAAGTCGTATCACCGGTATCTCCAAAGGCTCTTTGTCAGGCGCCTGCGAATTCTCTATTATTTCAGTATGACGCTTATCCCCGGCGCCTTTGTCTTTGATATTCTTATTTTTCCGGACAGCTGGAAGGTTCTTTTCAAGGTCAGAATTCTCTGCGCCCTGGTCTGCCTTTTTCTCTTTTTTCTCTCCAGCAGGACCAGGCTGAGAAACTACCCTTCACAGATGTGCCAGGTGCTCATCTTTGTGGGCGCGGTCACCATCGGGATACTCACCCATCTTACCGGAGCTTACCAGAGCCCGTATTATGCCGGTCAGATCCTGATATTCATCGGTATCGCCACCGTGGCCCCGTGGGGGTTTGATCGTGCCCTGCTGGCAACCGGTTTCGGGATTATCACCATTCACCTGTCCCTTAACCTGCTGCCGTCGCTTCTTGCCCACGAAGTCATTATCTGGCCGCTTGTCTGGAACAGCATCTATTTTCTCGTTTTCACCTTTATTCTGGTCTATATCGCCTCGGGCATTTTCGAGAACACCCGGCGGCAGATATTTGTCACCACGATGCAGGAGAAAATCAGAAGCAGGAAACTCAGGGACTCAAAAAACAAGATTGACTCTCTGCTCAAAAACAGGAGCCGGTTCATCTCGAACATCACCCATGAACTGAAAACCCCGCTTTCCATTGTTATCGGCAACACCGAGCTTTTCATGGAAAAGATTAACTCTCTTGATGCCTCGCTTGCCGACCAATTACAGGTTGTCCAGCGAGCCGCCTTTCAGCTTTCCATGCATGTGGACCGGATCATCGCCGTATCCAGCGCCGATGATCCCGATCAGCAACTGGTCACTGAAAACTACGACTACATCGGCATAGCAAGGCATATATTTTCTCTGTTCAAAGCCCGGGCAAGGGATGGAAACATCTCCTTTACCATCAAAGCCCCGCCAGGACCGCTGGTTGTAAACGTGGATATTATCCGCACGGAAGAGATATTGAACAATCTTATCCAAAATGCCTTTAAGTTTGTCGAGCCGGGGGACTCGATCACCGTCAGCATCAGCAGCGACGGCCATGAGGTCTTCACCGAAGTGACAGACACGGGCTGCGGCATCCCGGATGATCAACTCAACAAGGTATTCGGCCGTCTCTATCAGGCAGACAACGTGCTGTCGAAAAATCATGGCGGCCTCGGGGTAGGTCTTTTTCTCTGCAAGCATAATGTTGAGCTGCATCACGGCAAGATCGGCGTCCATTCCAAACTTGGCAAGGGCACCTCCTTCCGGTTCAGTCTGCCTCTCTATATTGACCAGGCCGCCCCGGTGAAAAATCAACCCCAGGAGATCACCGAGGACCGGCGCGGGATCGTGCCGCAGAGGAGGACCATGCCCGACCGGCGGTTTGCCGAACGGGCCAAGAAGTTTGAGTACCAGCAGAACCTCGGGCTTGATTCCCTGGCAAAGATGGCCTTCATCGACAATATCGATGACTATGAAAACAGGAACCCTTCTCTTCCCTCCGTGCTCATCGTTGAGGATAACGGGGGAATGATGAAGGTCATCATCGACGCCCTTGGCGAAGAATATAATCTTTTTCTCGCCACGAACGGCCATGAGGCCCTGGACAAGCTTGAGACGAACGCCGGGCAGATATCCTTGATTCTTTCCGATGTCATGATGCCGGGAATGAGCGGTTTTGATTTCTGTGCCAGGGTTATGGACAAAGAGGAGTGGCAGCACATCCCGCTGATTTTTGTGACAGCTTTACTCAGTGAGGAGGATCAGCTCAAGGGCTTTTCGCTCGGAGCAACGGATTATATCGTCAAACCATATAATATCAAAATCTTGAAAGAGAAGATCGCACATTGGATCTCCCGCCGCCAGTACGAGATGCTCATCCGTAATATCTCCTCCTCGCTGGAACAGCGCGTGCAGGAGGCCGCCCGTCTCAAGGATATAGTCCTGCACGAGATAACTAATCCTCTTCAGCTTATTTCCATGGCAAACTATCGCCTGCAGAAACAGAAGGAGTTGCTGGCCAGAAACAATCCTGAACAGCGTGAAACAATAGAAAAAAACGTAGAGATGCTTGAGCATGGCCTGCAGGCCATGTATTCGGTAATGGATGTTGCCAGAAATCTCGAGGGGTTGCAGATGTCTTCAAGAAGGCCTGAGCCGATGATCAGCCTGTTTGATGACGCTGTTACCCAGAGTTCCGGTTTTCTGAAGGATGTGAAGCTGGAAGTTGTTATTGATGAGGCGCTTGCCGGTGCGAGCATTTACTGTGAAAAAAAAATGTTGACCCAGGTTTTTGTGAATCTGTTGCGGAACAGCACCGAAGCGATACGTGAGCGTGTCGCACTTGACCAGGGAGTTATCCGGATAACCGCCGCGCCCGGGGAGAAGAACCGCGTTCATATCATGATTCAGGATAACGGCGCCGGCATTCCGGCCGATGTCATAAAAATGCTGTTCCGGTTCAAATATACCACAAAAAAGGATGGCACCGGAATCGGACTCCACTTTTCAAAAATGTTGCTTAAACTGCATGAGGGATACATCAGGGCCGAATCCCTGGAAGGAATCGGCACCGTGATCCATATCGAGCTGCCGCTTCAGATTAAAGAGAAAAACAAGGGGTTAACTCATACGAGTTAACCCCTTGAAACAACTGGTCGGGATGAGAGGATTTGAACCTCCGGCCCCCTGAACCCCATTCAGGTGCGCTACCAGGCTGCGCTACATCCCGACCCATTTTTTTGTACTGCTGCCGCCCGGCGCTGATCAGCTCTACGCCTTTCAATATGCTCCGAACAGGTGCCGCTGTTCAACATGCCCGGGGAAACGCTGTCAAGCTTTCTTGGCGCTCTTTTCCCCTGCGTTTTTTTACTTCTCCAATATCTCCTTCAAGGCCAGCAGCTCGGACTTCAATTCGCTGAGCAGTACGGCGTCCGCTACGACCGGCGGCCTTTTTTTTTCGGGCCTTGGCGCTGGTTTCCGCTTCCCGGCCCCCTTCTTGCCCTCGGCCAGGAACCTGCGGGCCCCGGGCACGGTAAAACCATCGATATAGAGCAGCTTCTTGATGGTCAGGATGTGCTCGACATCGACCCGCCGGTAGAGCCGCTGCCTGGAGGTGGCCCGCTGCGGCCGGATTATTTTAAATTCCGACTCCCAGTAGCGCAGGACATGGGGCTCCACCCCGGTAATCTCACTTACCTCACCGATCTTGAAATAGAGCTTGTCCGGAATCGCCTGGGGATCGGGAACCAGCCCGGACCCGTCCGCGGTCTCCTGCAGCCCTTTTTTCACGCTTTTGCGAGGTGCCTTGGTCACGTCCCTTTATCTATTAACCCTCTCCCGCAGGCCCTTGCTGGGTTTAAAGGATACCATGCTCCGCTTGCTGATTACCAGGGATTCCCCGGTACGCGGATTCCGGCCCCGGCGCGGTTTTTTCTTGCGCACGCCCAGGGTGCCGAAATGGACCAGTTTAATGGATTCACCATTGATCAGGGTCTCTTTCATGGAATCAAAGACCGTGCCGATCAGGGTGTCGGCGCTCACCTTGGAGAAACCCATCTTCTCGTTAATCGCCTTGGCCAGGTCTTTGCGCGTAATATTGGATCGTTTCATATAATCTAATGTGCCTCCCGTAATCTTCCCTTGAATTCTGTTACCAGTTTCTTGATAATACGTTGATGTACCACATCCACTGTTTCGTCATCCAGGGTCTGTTCGCCGGAACGATAGGTGATGGTGAGGGCCACGCTCTTCATCCCCGGCTCTATCGGTTTGCCCCGGTATATGTCAAACAACTCGGCCTGCTCCACCAGGGGTTCGTCGCACTCCCGGATGAGCTGAACCATGTCGCCGGCAGCCACCTGTTCGGGCACCAGAACGGCGATATCCCATTGAACGGACGGATACCTGGGCAGCTGCCTGAATTTTTTTGTCCCGGTTTTAATTCCGGCAAGATCCTCAAGATCAAGGCTCAGCACAAACAGCTCCTGCTTGATCCCGAAGTTCCGGCCCACATCCGGGCCCAGTTGGCCGATCAGCCCCAGGGTCTGCCCGGTTTTGCTCAGAACCAGGGAGCAGCTTTCGGACTGAATATAGCCCGGCTGGACATCGGTTGCAACCAAAGCGGTGTTTTCGGCCAGGTCCAGTTCCTGCAACAGGTTCTCAACCGCGCCCCTGGCATCGTGGATATCCACCGCATCAATGCCGAAATGGAGCAGCGAGGCCCCGGGATGACGCCGGCCGCTTAATACCGCGGTCAGATGAATCCGCTCCTCGGGCTGCCCGCCCTTGCCCCTGGGATGAAACACCTTGCCGACCTCGAACAGTCTGAGGTCGATATTCTGCTGGTTGATGTTGCGGCGAACATTTTCAAGGATTCCGGGCAGGAGCATGGTCCGCATGATTCCCTGCTCCTCGGTGAGCGGATTGAGCAGCTGCACTGCCCGGCGCAGGGGGTCGTCGTTGGCCAGGCCGAGCCGGTCGAGATTTTGTTCACTGGTGAAACTGTAATTGATCACCTCGGAAAAACCCATGGCAACCATGACCCCGGCCAGGCGCCGGCGCAGGTTGCGGGCCCGGTCCTGTTCCGGAAAACTCATCGGCACCATCGGCATGGTGGCCGGAATCTCGTTATATCCCTTGAGCCGGGCCACCTCCTCGACCAGGTCGGCCTCCCGCTCGATATCAACCCGGAAGCTGGGGGGGTGGACCAGCAGTTGATCCGGGTCATCGGTCTGATCGACCTGAAACTCAATCCCGGCCAGAAAATCCCTGATCTCCGCAGCGGAAAGATCCATGCCGATCATATCGCGGGTCCGGCCCACCCGGAGCGTGAGCAGTGGCGGCGGGGCAATCTTCCCAAGGACGTCAACCCCGTCCTGTTCAAGCTCGGCGCCGGCCAATTCGACCATCAGCCTGGCGGCCCGTTCCAGGGCCAACGGGATCCCGGCCGGGTCCACGCCGCGCTCAAAACGATATGAAGACTCGGTGGACAGGTTAAGCCGCCGGGCCGTGCGCCGGATATTCACCGGTTTGAAACAGGCGCTTTCCAGGAGAATATCCACGGTCTTGTCGCTGACCTCGGAGCTTTCGCCGCCCATCACCCCGGCAACCGCAACCGGCTTGTCGCGGTCACAGATCAGCAGCATCTCCGGGTCAAAGGTCCGTTCGGTGCCGTCCAGGGTGGTCATGGTCTCGCCCGGCCCGGCGGTACGGACCACGATGGTATTGCCGGCAAGCCTGGCAAAATCAAAGGCATGCAGGGGCTGGCCATACTCCATCATCACCAGGTTGGTGATATCGACCACATTATTGATCGGCCGCTGGCCGATGGCCAGCAGCCTGGCCTTGAGCCACCAGGGCGAGGGACCGATCTTGACGTTGCGCAGCAGCCGGGCCGCGTACCGGGGACATTTTCCCGGGTCCCTGACCTCGATGGCAAAGGACGATTTCTTGCCGGTCAATACGGGCAGATCCTTTGCAGTAAGCGGCGGACACAGGGGGATGCCGGTGAAACCGGCAACCTCCCGGGCAATCCCGATCACACTGGCGCAGTCGGGCCGGTTCGGGGTCAGGTCCACCTCGATCACCGTATCGGCAAGGTCCAGGGCCTCGGCAAGATCACGGCCCGGAGCAAGGGAATCGTCCAGTTCGATGATTCCGGCGCCCTCCTCGCTGATCCCCAACTCCTTTTCCGAACAAAGCATCCCGGCCGAGACCTGGCCCCGGACCCTGGCTTCACGGATCTTCAGCCCCGAGGGGATGGTGGTCCCGGGCAGGGCGATTGCAGTGTTCAACCCGGCCCGGGCATTGGCCGCGCCGCAGACCACCCGCACCGTCTGATCGCCCACCGCCACCTGGCAGAGCTGCAGCCGGTCGGCGTTGGGATGGGGCTCGACGGTCAGGATCCGCGCCACCTTGATTCCGGCAAGATCATGATGGAGTCGGCGGATTGACTCCACCTCCAGACCGAGCATGGTGAGCCGGTCGGCGATCTCTTCGGCCGGGACATTGAGATCCAGATAATCCTTGAGCCAGTTCAGGGTAAATTTCATTTTTCTTGCAAAGGCCTGCCGCCCTTAACCAGAAGAACAGGTTACAGGTAATGGGATATTTTTTGGAATAGCAATCAAAATTGTCGGTCTCGCGGGAACATGCGGGACGGACGTGATTCGTCTTGTAACTTGTTGATTTTATTGGGTGGCATTTGAAGCCTTTCGGGTTGTTACGAGTTCATCAAAATTGATTAAGAAAACGCAGATCGTTCTCGTAAAACAAGCGGATGTCATCAATGCCGTGTTTCAACATGGCGATCCGCTCGATCCCCAGGCCAAAGGCAAAGCCGCTGTACTCCTCGGGATCGTAGTTAACCATCTTGAGCACCTCCGGATCGATCAATCCAGCCCCCAGGATCTCCATCCAGCCGGTCTGCTTACAGACCCGGCAGCCGGAGCCGCCGCAGATCACGCAGGCGATATCCATCTCAGCGCTGGGCTCGGTAAAGGGAAAAAAGCTGGGCCGGAAACGGAGCGCGGTGCCATCGCCGAACATCTTCCGGCAGAAGACCGAGAGCACCCCCTTGAGATCGGCAAAGGAGACCTGGCGATCCACCAGGAATCCCTCGACCTGATGAAACATCGGGGTGTGGGTGATATCAGAGTCGCAACGGTACACCTTGCCCGGGGCAATCATCCGGAGCGGTGGTTTCTGTTGCTCCATGGCCCGGATCTGCATCGGCGAGGTATGGGTGCGGAGCAGCAGGGTCTGGTCAACATAAAAGGTGTCGTGCATGTCCCGGGCCGGATGGTGCTTGGGGATATTAAGGGCCTCGAAGTTATAGAAGTCCAGTTCCACCTCCGGACCCTCGGCCACGGCAAAGCCCATCATCTCGAAGATCTCACAGACCTCGCCCATTATCCGGGTGATCGGGTGGGGCCGGCCAAAGGGCGCCTGCCGGCCGGGCAGGCTGCGGTCCGGTTGCGGCCTGCCGATGAGCGCGGCACTGTCGGTGAGCGCCGCGGCCCGGGCCTTGAACTTCGCCTCAAGCTCCTGCTTGACTTGATTGGCCAGCTTGCCGATCCGGGGCCGGTCCTGCTTGGCGACCGTGCCGAGATTGCGGAGCAGGCCGGTGATCGATCCCTTGCGGCCCAGGTATTTGACCCGGAGTTCGTCCAGCTCTTTTTTTACCGCCAGGGCCGCCAGTTCGGCCTCGGCCTCGGCCTGCAAGCGCAGTAGTTCCTGGTCCATCATCGACCTGAATCAGGCAGCGGCCTGCCGGGAGGCCAGGGCCGCCACCTTGGCGAAACCAGCCGGGTCGAGTACGGCCATGTTGGCCAGCACCTTGCGATCAAGCTCCACATTGGCCTTTTTCAGGCCGCCCATCAACCTGCTGTAGGAGATGCCGTTCTCCTTGGCCGCCGCGCCGATCCGGACGATCCACAACTGCCGGAAGTCCCGCTTCTTGGTGCGCCGGTCCCGGTAGGCATAACAGAGGGCCCGGTCCACCGCCTCGGTGGCCGTCCTGAACAGACGATGGCGGCCGCCGACATAGCCGCCGGCCAGTTTCAACACCTTTTTTCTTCTTCTGCGGGCCTTGAATCCGCGCGTTACTCTAGGCATTTATCCAACTCCTTGTATATCAATTTTTTTGCTTAACCGTCTCAAGCAGCATAACAGACCTTCAGACCCGGCAATGGTCGATCAACAACGCCGGGTCCGGCCCGGTCTCCCCGGCCCTACAGGTAGGGCAGGATTCTCTTGATCCCGGCGACATCAGCGGCAGCCACCAGTCCGGACTGACGCAGCCCGCGTTTGCGCTTGGTGGATTTCTTGGTAAGAATATGGCTGCTGTACGCCTTGCGCCGGACAACCTTGCCGGTGCCGGTCGCCTTGAACCGCTTGGCAGCGCCTCTGTTTGTTTTCATCTTGGGCATTGTTTCCTTCTCCTCTTCTATGGCTGGAGCATGGCCCCAGAAAATATAGCACCCGCCGGCCCCTGCGCATAACCGCGCCCGCGCCTGAAACAGGCGCGGAACAGCAGCCGGCGGGCCGTCAGGCATAACATACGTAAGACCTTCTTAAGGCTTGGGGGCAACGAGCATGACCATCTGCCGCCCTTCCATCCTGGGCGGCTGCACGATCACCCCGTCCTCAACCAGGGCCTCACCGATCTTATTAAGCACTGCCACGCCCCGGCTCTGGGCGTAGACGATCTCCCGGCCCCGGAATCGCAGGGTGATCTTGACCTTGTTCCTGTTGGCCAGAAATTTTTTTATATTCTTGATCTTGAAGTTCAGATCGTGTTCCTCGGTCTTGGGCCGGAACTTGATCTCCTTGACCTCGACCACGGTCTGTTTCTTCCTGGCCTCCTGCAGCTTCTTGCTCTGCTCGTAACGGAACTTGTCATAGTTCATGATCCGACAGACCGGAGGACTGGCGTTCCCCGAGATCTCAACCAGGTCCATGCCCTCTTCCTCGGCCATATTCAAGGCCGTGGCCGGCGGCATAATCCCCAGCTGGTCGCCGTCCGGGCCGATCACCCGGATCTCTTCGTATCTGATCTGTTCATTCCTCCTTACCGTCGGTTCCCGTCTGACCGGGCTCTGCCTGCGTCTTCTTTTAATACCCTTACCTCCATTACAAGAAATTACTTCATCGCCGGCAGGGTTCCTCTCCGCCACCGCGGTCCCCGCCAGGCTGCTGTCAACCAATAGCTTATCTCGTGCCCGCCCGGAAATGGCCCTTTCGCCCAATCTCGGCGTCATGCTCAAAAAATAATCCTCGTAATATCACTTATATGACTCCGGTTATTTTTTTCGCGATCCTTGATCTTGAACGAAATTGCTCATTTCTGGACAGACACTATCTTACCGATGATCCTTCTTTGCCGCGCACTGCCCGGTGACCATGGTCACGAACTCCGGCACTGACATCGGCGCCAGGTTCTTGCCGTCGCGGCAGCGCACGGTCACCGTCGCCGACTCGACCTCCCGGTCGCCGATAACCAGCATATACGGAATTTTCGCCAGTTGCGCCGCCCGTATCTTATAGTTTAGCTTCTCGTTGCGCAAATCCTTTTCCACCCGGATGCCGGCGGTGCGGAGCTGCTTGAACACCTGGCCGCTGAATTCGGCCTGACCGTCGGTGATATTCAAGATCCGCGCCTGGACCGGGGCCAGCCACAAGGGAAAGGCCCCGCCGTAATGCTCGATCAACACCCCGATGAACCGCTCCAGCGAACCCATCAGGGCCCGGTGGATCATGATCGGCTGGTGCTCCCGGCCGTCCGCGCCGACATAGCTGATCTGGAAACGCTCGGGCAGGTTGAAGTCCACCTGAATGGTGGAGCACTGCCAGGAACGGCCGAGCACGTCCTTGATCTTGATATCGATCTTAGGCCCGTAGAACACCCCCTCGCCCGGGTCAAGCTCATAGGCGAGCCCCTTCTTCTCCAGGGCCTGCTCCAGGGCCTCGGTGGCCATCCGCCAGTGCTCGTCGTTGCCCACGTATTTTTCCGGCCGGGTGGAGAGATAGATATCATACTCGGCAAAGCCGAAGGTCTTCAGAATATGCAGGTTGAGGTCGAGAATATTGAAGATCTCATCCTGCAACTGGTCCGGCCGGCAGAAGATATGGGCATCGTCCTGGGTAAAGCCGCGCACCCGCATGAGACCGTGCAGCACCCCGGTCCGCTCGTAGCGATAGACCGTGCCCAGTTCGCACCAGCGGATGGGAAACTCGCGGTAGCTGCGCTTGTCGGCCCGGTAGATCGCGATATGAAACGGGCAGTTCATCGGCTTGATCTGGTACTGGACCTCGTCGATAACCATGGGCGAATACATGTTCTCGCCGTAGAAATCGAGATGACCGCTGGTCTTCCACATGTCCAGCCGGGCGATGTGCGGGGTATAGAGCAGTTCGTAGTCGTGGCAATAATGCTCCTCTTTCCAGTAATCCTCGATCAGCTTTCTTAACAGCGCCCCCTTGGGCTGCCAGAGGATCAGGCCCGGTCCCACCTCGTCCTGGATGGTAAACAGCTTGAGATCACGGCCCAGCTTGCGATGGTCGCGTTTCCTGGCCTCCTCAAGCCCGTGCAGATAGGCGGCCAGTTCCTTGCGGCCGGAAAAGGCGGTGCCGTAAATCCGCTGCAGCATGGGGTTGTTTTCATCCCCGCGCCAGTAGGCCCCGGCCACCTTGATCAGCTTAAAGGCCTTGATCAGCCCGGCATGGGGCAGATGGGGGCCCCGGCAGAGGTCGACAAAATCACCCACCTGGTAGAGGGTGACCGTATCGCCCTCAAGCCTGTTGATCAGATCGACCTTGTACTCCTCGCCCTTTTCCGCGAACAGGGACTCGGCCTCGGCCCTGGACACGGCCCGTTTTTCAAAGGGCCGGCCAGCGGAGATAATCTCCTGCATCCGGGCCTCGATCCGCTCGAAGTCATCAGGGGTAAAGGGTGTTTTGCAATCAAAATCATAGTAAAAGCCGTTGGCAATGGCCGGGCCGATGGCTACCTTGACCGAATCGCCATACAGATCGCGGACCGCGTGGGCCATGACATGGGCGGTGCTGTGTCTGAGGATCTCCAGTCCCTGGTCCATGGCCAGGGTAACCGGCTCCAGTTCCAGTTCCGGCACGCCAAAATCGCTCACCAGGGTCTGCAGATCATACAGGGCGTCGCCCACCCGTACGGCCACGGCCTGTTTGCGTTGTTTTTTGGAGAGCAACAGGGCAAGGGCATCGGCCAGGGTCGCCCCGGCGTCAACCTGCTTCTTGTCCCCGTCTTTTAGACAAACACTGATCTCAGTCATCTTTATATCAACGATTCCTCGGCCTTGCCCGTAAGGATCCCCGGCGCACCCCTGATCATGTACAATGCAAGTAGGCCCCGCCCGGCATAAGCCAATGTTGCATACCCAATGCAACCGCGGAGCCTACATCCCAAAAGGATATCAACACACATTCATGGTAGGCGCGGGCGGGATTGAACCGCCGACATCTACCGCGTCAGGGTAGCGCTCTCCCACTGAGCTACGCGCCTACAAAAAAAATTCTCAGGGTATTGTATCGCACCGTTGATCCGGGCCGGATTCAAGGCCAGAAACCAGGACCCTGCCGGCCAACGCGCGAACCGCAAACCAAATACCAATTCTGGTCCCTGGTGTCAAGGGGAATATGGGTCAGGGTCCCATTAAAATCCTGTGTTGTCTCCGGTATCCCGCCGGGATTCGATGGCCCGGCCCAGGGTAATCTCGTCGGCATATTTAATGTCCATGCCCATGGGAATTCCGCAGGCGAGCCGGGTCAGCCGGACCGTCTCCTTGGACAGCCGCTGGGCCAGGTAGGAGGCGGTCGCCTCGCCGGGCACAGTGGAACTGGTGGCGATGAGTACCTCCTTAACCTGGCGGCGCCTGATCCTGGCGAGCAGGGTATCGATCTTGATCTCCTTGGGTCCGATGCCGTCCACAGGCGATAAAACCCCGTGCAGGACATGGTACTGGCCGCGAAAAGCCCCGGTCTTTTCAATGGCCATCAGGTCGCCGGGGTCCTCGACCACGCAGACCTGGTCGGCACGACGCCTGGGATCGGCACAGATGGCGCAGGGGCTGGTCTCGGAAAAAATAAAACAGTTCTCGCACAGCCGGATCGAACCATGCAGTTCAGCAAGACTCACAGCCAGGTCCCGGGCCGCGGCGGCAGGGTGGCGCAGGATGTACAGGGCCAGCCGGGTCGCGGTTTTACGACCAATGCCCGGCAGGCGGTTGAGTTCCCGGATCAGGCAATCCAGGGCCGGAGGGACGACATACATGACCGGAGCGCCTTTTTAAAAGAGACCGGGAATATTGAGCCCGCCGGTCAGCTGCCGCATCTGGTCCTGGAGCAACTCCTGGGACCGGCGAATGGCGTCGTTCACCGCGGCGATCACCAGGTCTTGGAGCATCTCCGCCTCCTCGGGCTTGATCAACTCCGGATCAATGGTAATGGAGATCAGTTCCTGGCGGCCGTTCATGGTGGCCGAGACCATGCCGCCGCCCACCGAGGAGGTTACGGTCATGGCCCCTGCCTGCTCCTTGATCTCCTGCATCTTTCGTTGAAGCTCCTGGGCCTGCTTCATCATCCCGCTTATATCCATAAATTCACTCCGTCATCAATCTTCGGTCAGGGGTCAGGGGTCAGGGGTCAGGGGTCAGGGGTCAGGGGTCAGGGGTCAGGGGCATATTATATTC